>JALRIQ010000083.1 GCA_023277325.1 Bacteroidia bacterium
GTCTGGCCCATAGCTTGTTGGTCGGCAAAACCAGGAAAGAAGGTTTGGCCCATGCCAAATCGCGAATAAGGCGATGAGCTTAAAAGCTGCGCCTGCAGAGAGTTCGCGAAGATTAGCGAAAGGATAAATACAAATAATGAGGCTTTACGCATTTAGCGATTGCTTATAGTTTTGAATAGTGTTCAATCCGATCAGCACCAGATTTGGCGCTGCAAATATGTCCTTTTTAAGGTTCTTCTCAAAGAATGGTCCGTCGCCGCCCGTAACAAGCACCCTTAAATTGGGATATTTTTCGGTATAGCGATCAATTTGGTGGTTTGCCTCTCCCAATACGCCTTGCTTTACCCCTTGTAACATACTGTTCTTGGTGCTATCGCCGATAAACCCATCCAGGTCTTCCCATTCAAGCTGAGGTAATTTTCCTGTGAACTGGTGCATGGCTTTCAGTCGCATGAATATTCCCGGACTGATGGCTCCGCCAAAATAATTTCCAGCACCATCTATCACATCGAACGTAATGCAGGTTCCCGCATCTATTACCAAACTCGGTGTATTTGGGAATAGATGGTGGGCCCCGCAAACCGCCGCTAAACGATCTCTACCTAAGGTTGACGGAGTCTTGTACCGTATTGTTACAGGTAGCGGCCCATCTGTTTCAAGGGTTTGGAAGGAAAAGCCCAATTCGCTCACTTCAGGAAGTGCATGCACACTGGAAACGAACCAATTTACGTTCTCGAATTCTTTATTCAGCTTTTGTATAGCCGTCCAGTCCCCAAAGGACGACTTGCCCGATTTGAGCAATTCATTTCCCTCAAAGACTGCCCATTTCACCGCAGTATTCCCTATATCGATGATTCCGTTTATACGTCTATCCATTGTATTTCCTTGATGGAATATTGCTTGATTTCCTGTTCTTCTTCCACTTCCAACCGTCCCCATTGGTCGACGCCTTTTACTTTTCCCTTAAACAAACGACCGTTTGCATGAAAGGTTGTGTTCTTTCCAAAAAAGAGCAAATTCTCGTGGTATTCCTGCCAAATGCGCCATTCTCCCGGCAGAGAAGCCAGCTGCCACTCGAGATGAGAAATAAGAAAAGTATAGACCTCTTTCACGTCATGCCTGGTTTTTGTAAATGAAAATAGCGAGGCGGCTTTGGTTAGTGGGCCAAAATCTACTTGGTTTATATTCAGGCCAATACCAATTATACTGCTTGCCAGCTCCGCACCCTGCAGGCTGTTTTCTATCAGGATGCCAGCCAGCTTCCGCCCTTCATGATAAATATCGTTTGGCCATTTGATACTGGCTTTTGGCAGGTAGTTTTTAACGGTATTTAGCAAGGCAAGCGATACGGCCATGTTCACCAAAAATTGTTTTTCGGCAGGAAGCTTCAGTTCCAATACCAGGCTCATGTAAATATTTTCGCCAGGTTCTCCCTGCCACGACTGGCCCATTTGTCCTTTTCCACAAAGCTGATAATCGGTCCTGATAGCCGTTCCATGACCAATATCACCCGCTTCAAATAGCTGTCGGGCCAATTCATTTGTAGAGCCAAGCTCAGGGTAATGAAGCGTGATGGTCTTGAAGCTTCGGATATAGGGAAGAGAGTTCGTCAAAAATTGCCGTAATTTGCACGCAAAAATAAGGCTTCTACGCTATGGCGAAAAATAAGAGTATAGATTCAGCAAGATTGTTGGCAGATGTTATTGTAAAAGGGATGGAAGAAAAGAAGGGGAAAGACATCGTGCTGATCGACTTGCGTGAAGTCAAAGGCGCGGTTACCGACTTCTTTGTTATCTGTGAAGGGGAAAGCGACCGTCAGGTGCAAGCCATCGCGAATTCTATCGACGAGTTTGTTGAAAAAGAGTTGAATGAAGGACCTTACCACAAAGAAGGTTTCGAAAACTCTGAGTGGATTTTGCTCGATTACGTGAATGTTGTAGCGCATATCTTCATTCCAGAAAAGAGAGAGTTCTTCGCTTTGGAAGATCTTTGGGGCGACGGAGAAATTACCCGCTACTAGAAATTTGGTGAGAAGTCATGGCCTTCGTAATGGTCATGAATAATCTTTACTGCCTCCTCGGGGGAATCCGCCAGTTTGAATAAGTACAGGTCACCCGGACTTACTGTTTTTTCTTTTTCCAGCATCGTTTGCTGAACCCAATCGATCAGACCTTCCCAAAAGTCTTTTCCCATCAGTACAATGGGAAAAGGGTGAATTTTTTGCGTTTGAATCAAAGTCAATGCTTCGAAAAGCTCATCCATAGTGCCAAAACCTCCGGGGAAAACCACAAAAGCCTGGGCATATTTCACCAGCATCACCTTGCGTACAAAGAAATAATCGAAGTGGATAAGCTTGTCGCGATCGATGAATTCATTGGCCTTGGTTTCAAAAGGCAGGTCGATGTTTACACCAATTGATTTTCCCCCCGCCCGGTTGGCTCCTTTATTTCCGGCTTCCATGATTCCTGGTCCGCCTCCGGTCATTACACCAAAGCCGGATCTAGCGAGCAGGTAGCCCGTTTCTTCCGCCATTTTATAATACGGACTGCTTTCAGAAGTGCGCGCCGAACCAAACAGAGAAACACTCGGTCCTATTTCACTCAGTCGCTCAAAACCCTTGACAAATTCTGCCATGATTTTGAATACTTGCCACGAATCGGTGATTTTCATCACGGGCCACGATTTGTCTTTTTCAGTCATAGGAGGGTATAGGGTTTAGGGTTTAGGGTTCAGTCCCGATAGCTATCGGGACAGGGTTCTTTGACGCCCTAATTTAGTGGATTAACTGCAATTTTGGTAGGTACGCGATTCATCGCGGACTATCAGCATCTATCAACTCCCCTTAAATCGCTTCCACTTTCTTACCAAATCCTGATAGCCAAAGGCCAAACCAGGTTATCATGCCATTGACCAATAGAATTTCATAGCCAAAGGTATAGCTGAACCAAACCTGCGAATGGTCGGCGAGGTAATAGGAAAGTAAAGGTGCGAGTATACAGATAAGCGGCGTCCAGGAATCATTCACTGTCCGCTTGCTAAACATGCCAAAAGCAAAGAGTCCAAGCAAAGGGCCATAAGTATAAGAGGCCACTTTAAAGATGGTATTGATTAAGCTATCATCATGAAACTGTCGGGTAATGATGATGATGAGCACCGTGAGTATGGAAAACCCAACGTGCACCTTCTTGCGCAATGGCTCTTGTTGACTGATTTCCTTTTTTTCAATACCCAGAATATCTATACAAAAAGAGGTGGTGAGTGCTGTAAGGGCCGAATCAGCGCTGGAATAAGCGGCAGCAACCAGACCAAGGATAAAGAATACACCAACAACCGGGTGAAGCGAGCCTCCCGTGGCGATAAACCCGAAAAGGTCATCTCCTTTTGCTGGAATGTCGAGGCCTTTTTCATGCGCATACATATAAAGCAAAGCACCGAGTCCGAGGAACAGAATATTGGCGAAAATGAGCACCACGGAAAAACTCAACATGTTCTTTTGTGCCTCGCCAATGTTTTTGCAGGTCAGGTTTTTTTGCATCATGTCCTGATCAAGGCCAGTCATGACCAAAGCGATTAAAGCTCCCGACAAAAACTGTTTGAAGAAATACCTTGGATCTCCTGGGTCATCAAAAAAGAATATTTGCGAATAGTCAGAGGCTGCCACCCGCTGAAACATTTCTGTTTCGCTCCAGTCTAATTCATAACCTATCCATAAAATGGTAGAAATAAGCGCCAGAAGCATAAAAGCAGTTTGGAAGGTGTCGGTCCAGACGATGGTTTTTATTCCTGCGCGAAAGGTATACAGCCATACCAATAAGATACTGCCACATACCGTTAGCCAGAAGGGTACCCCCAAGGCATCGAATAGCACCAGCTGCAGCACATTCACTACCAGGTACATGCGCAATGCAGAGCCCATCAAGCGCGAAAGTAGGAAGAATGCAGATCCTGTTTTGTAGGAGGCAGTTCCCATGCGGCTTTCCAGAAAAGTATAGATGGTGGTGAGTTTTAAACGGTAATACATGGGCATCAATACCAAGGCAATGAGCATATAGCCCGGTAGGTAGCCCAGCACCATTTGCATGTACGAAAACTGCCGTGTTTCGACCCATCCCGGCACAGAAATAAAAGTTACTCCCGATAATGAAGCGCCAATCATTCCAAAGGCCACCAGTTTCCAGGAGGAATTCCGGTTCGCGGTAAAGTAGGTGGCATTATTCGCTCCTTTTGAGGTATACTGGGAGATACCGAACAGAAGCAGAAAATAGCCAATTAGGCAAGAGAGGATTAAAGCAGTGTCCATTCTTCATGCAAATAAGCTAAAACCCGAACAAGGCCAAAATCTGTTTTGGCAAAATGGCTTTATCCCGCACATATTTCATAGTTTTGAAAGCCTTAAAGCAAATCCATGTCAGTAAAGATTCAAAGCAGTAAGAATAGTGCCAATGCATCGAATGAAGCAATCCTTCATCTTGTCAAGAAAACCCAGAAATGGGAAGCATTGGACCTTGATAAAGAGGCAATAGCCTATGTGAAAGCACAGCTTAAGAAGGAGAAAAATCTGATTTCAATCGCGAATTTGGGAAAGGTTGAAGTAATCGCCCTGGATTTGGGAGAGAAAGATGAAGTAAAACGTCGTGAAAACCTGAGAAAATTGGGCGCTAATTTTTGTGGCCTTGTAAACGCTGCCGGATTAAACACCGCACGCATAATTGATCATACCGATTCAGTAAGCGATTGGTACGATATCGCTGAAGGAGTTTCCCTTGCGAACTACCAATTCATCAAATACCGCAAAGACGCGAAAAAAGAACTTAACAGTTTGGAAGCTCTTGCGGTTCAAGGGAAACACGCTACCGATGCGGCTATCCATAAATTAAATTGCACCGTCGATGCTGTTTTTTGGGCGCGCGACTTGGTGAATGAGCCCGTAATCACTCTCGATGCTTTGCGCATTGCAGCCGAAGCAGAACTAAGAGGAAAAGAAGCAGGTATCAAGGTCGAAGTGCTGAATAAAACCAAAATTGAAGCCTTGAAGTTTGGCGGTTTATTGGCCGTAAATAGCGGTAGTCAGACTCCTCCTACTTTCACCATCATGGAATACAAGCCCAAGAAGGCGGTAAATAAAAAGCCAATTGTTTTGGTGGGTAAGGGTGTTGTGTATGATACAGGTGGATTAAGCCTCAAGCCAACAGCAGGCATGGATACCATGAAATGCGATATGGCTGGAGCTGCGGCAGTAATGGCGGCAATTTATGGTGCAGCAAGCATGGAATTACCGGTACATGTTGTGGCCTTGATTCCTGCTACGGATAACCGTCCAGGCGAGATGGCTTATACCCCAGGCGACGTGATCACCATGTACAATGGACTAACCGTTGAAGTATTGAACACAGACGCAGAAGGACGCATGATATTGGCAGATGCCCTGGCTTATGCAGGCAAATATGACCCAGAAGTGGTGATGGATTTTGCGACACTCACTGGAGCAGCGGCTGCGGCAATTGGTCAGTACGGTATTGTATACATGGGAACTGCTGATGAGAAAGTAAAAGCAGGAATGAAACAGAGCGGTGATGCGGTTTACGAGCGTTTGGTAGAGTTTCCTTTTTGGGATGAATACAAAGAGCTGCTCAAAAGCGATATCGCTGACTTAAAGAATATTGGTGGTCCTGTTGGAGGTGCCATCACTGCAGGTAAGTTTTTGGAACATTTTACAAGCTATCCATGGATGCATTTTGATATCGCCGGACCAGCTTATATCAAAGGGAATGATTCATACAGGGGAAAAAATGGAACGGGCTCTGCGGTGCGTTTCCTATTGGATTACCTCGAAAACAGAACAAAATAATGAGCAAGGAACAGATCAAGGTCGCCATTAGTATGGGCGATTATAACGGAGTAGGGGTTGAAGTAATTCTCAAAGCCTTGAGTAATCCGAAAATTACGGATTTCTGCACTCCATGTATTTATGCGGCACCAAAGGTTATCTCTTTTTATAAGAAGGCGCTTAACCTGCATGAGATGAATTTGTTTTTTGCAAAATCTTCAGCGCAGGTGCAGGCACGTAAAGTCAATTTAATTACCTGCTGGGAGGAAGAGACTACTATTCAACCAGGCACGCCAACTGAAGAGGCTGGCGATTACGCCTTCAAAGCTTTAGAGCGCGCTACTGCCGATGTTAAAGCGGGTTTGATGGATGTTTTGGTTACGGCGCCCTTGGATAAGTCTACCGTAAACCGGGTTGAGCGTCCGTTTAGCGGACATACGGAATACCTGGCTGAAGAGGATCAGGCAGGCCGTCATATGATGCTATTGGTTTGCGACGATTTACGCGTGGGTCTGGTTACGGGTCATGTACCCTTAAAGGATGTTTCCAGCAAGATCAGTAAAGAGCGGATTATTGAAGCGATAAGTATGCTGAATGATACCCTGCGTTCTGATTTTGGAATTACCAAACCACGTATTGCCGTTTTGGGCCTGAATCCGCATGCAGGTGATAATGGTCTTCTCGGACAGGAAGAAAAAGAATTTATTTTGCCTGCATTAGAAGAGGCTATTGAAGCGGGGGTTTATGCCTTTGGGCCATTTCCGGCTGACGGATTTTTTGGGACGGAAGAGTTCAGGAAGTTTGATGCAGTTTTGGCGATGTATCATGACCAGGGCTTGGTTCCATTTAAACTGCTGGGTTTTGAAGACGGGGTAAATTATACCGCAGGATTATCCTTTGTAAGAACCTCGCCTGATCATGGAACGGCTTATAGCATTGCAGGGCAGGGAATTGCCATTGAGGCGAGCTTAAGAAACGCGATATACCTGGCTGTCGACCTGCATAAGCGACGTAAAGAAATCGCAGAAAACGGTTCGAATCCTTTGAAGTTTAGCATGCTCAGAAGAGAGCGTTTTAGAATGGATTTCTAGAAAGTCAGAATACCACTTAAAAGGGTTTTCCCCCAATTATGAGCGAAAAAATACCGCTTGAAGAAAGCTCCTGTTTTTTCGTCAGATTATTGATTCATTTTGTTAGAGATACGTCAATGATTAGTCCCCAACCACAATCTCACACACCAAAGCCTGTTCACATTTTAATTGTGGACGATTCGCGATTGATACGCAGTTTGCTCCGCGTTGTTTTGGAGCAAGATTATCACGTCAGCGAAGCGAAAAACGGGCGAGAAGGCTTGCAAATGGCCTTGGATTCCAAACCAGATTTAATCATCACCGACTTGATGATGCCTGAATTGAACGGCTATCAAATGGTGAGTGCGATTCGCGAAAACGCCGACATTGCTCATTTGCCAACTATCATGCTCACGACCATTGATACAGAATTCAATGAGTTGGAAGGATACCGTTTGGGAGTGGATGCCTATCTTTTAAAGCCCTTTACCAAAGAACAGCTTGTTGTGCGCGTCGATAATTTACTTCGCAATCGTGCACTGGCGTATGGTTTAAACTTTAGCCAAAGCGAAGCTGGTCTCGGCACCTATGAGGTCGAGCGTTCATTTGATGAAAAGCTCGAGTATTTCCTAAAGAGGGAACTTGCCAATGCTAACTTAAAGGTGAAACACCTTGCTGATTATTTATCGATGAGCGTTTCAACTTTTGAGCGCCGCATAAAGGAGCATTATGAAACCACTCCAAAAATTTTCATTCGTGAGTTCCGCCTTCATCATGCTATTAGTTTATTGAAAGCACGCAGTTCGAATGTTAGTGGTGTTGCAAGAGCCTGTGGCTTTGACAATATTTCCTATTTCTCTTTATGCTTTAGAGAAAAATTCGGGATCAGTCCTTCTGAGGTATTGCAGGCAGAAACAGCAAGTGCTTAACCTTATTTTTCTGAGTTGAAATAATTTCGAACGTTTACAGCGCTTTTCGCTGGACGAGGAAAAGGAATGTGGATAATCGTTTTCAAATTCAATTCTTTGACCTAACTTTGCGCCCTTGTTCAAAAAAGCCATGATGAAGGCATTTGCGGAGGATGGGATAGAAATTGGGAAATTGAAAGATGGAGTTCACGCGCTGGACTGGCATCTTGACGCCCGATTTTTTGAGGCTTTTGAAGGAAGTTTGATCAAAGATGGAAGCATTAATGCGGCCCTGATTCTCGAAAGAGCCGAGGGGGTATTCAGAGCTTCTCTGCATGTTAAAGGTGAGGTAAAAACTTCATGCGATAACTGCTTAGAAGAAATTCCATTGGCCATTCAAAACGACCTTGATTTCGTGATTAAGCTGACGGACGTACCGGCAGAAGATGATACGGACAATGAAGTGTTCTATGTACAGGATAACGACCCTCGTTTTTTTGTATCGCAACATATTTATGACCTGGTTCATCTTGGCCTACCACTCCGCAAAACATGTGTTGATCCAGGAAATACCGAATGGTGTAACCAAGATTTGCTTGCTAAAATGCACGATGATGAACAGAATGATGACGAGGACGGAAACGACCCTCGTTGGGATAAATTAAAAGACTTGTTTAAATAGAATAAAATGGCACATCCTAAACGAAAAATCTCGAAAACGAGAAGAGACAAGAGACGTACTCACCACAAAATCGGTGATAAAGCGTTGTTCGTTGATCCAAACACGGGCGATATCTCTCAGTACCACAGGGTGAATCTTGAAACCGGCATGTACAAAGGGATCAAGGTAATGAAAGGTACCAACGAAGAATAAGCCTACCGAATGCGGTTAGGATTAGATATTATGGGTGGGGACTACGCTCCCCTCGAAGCACTCAAGGGATCTCTTCTTGCTCAAAAGAACATAGAAGGCATCAGCTTGGTGTTTTTTGGTGACAAAAATGTCGTGGAACCGCTTGCTCAAAAAGAGGGCCTCGACATTTCTGGCTTTGAATTCGTTCATTGTCCGGAAGTCATTGGAATGGGCGAGCACCCAACAAAGGCCTTGACTCAAAAAAGAGAGTCGAGTATTTCTGTTGGGTTTCAACACCTGAAAGAAAAAAAAGTTGACGCCTTCGTAGGTGCCGGTAATACCGGAGCTATGATGGTGGGAGCCATGTTCAGCGTAAAGCAGGTGGAAGGGGTATACCGTCCTGCTATCAGCTCAATTTTGCCGAAGGCAGAAGGGGGCTTGGGAGTTTTGTTGGATGTAGGCGCCAATGCAGATTGCAAACCAGATGTCCTTTACCAATTCGCGGTATTGGGTTCCCAGTATTGCAAGTATGTATTAAAAATTGATAATCCACGTGTTGGGTTATTGAATATTGGAGAAGAAAGAGAAAAGGGCAACTTGGTAACACAGGCGGCTCATAACCTCATGGCAGATACTACCGATTTTAACTTTATCGGTAATGTGGAAGGCCGTGATCTCTTTGTTGATAATGTAGATGTGGTAGTTTGTGATGGCTTTACAGGCAATATTGTGCTGAAAGCTTGTGAATCAATGTACTACCTACTCAAAAAACGTCAGGTACAAGACGAATTCCTTGACCGCTTCAATTATGAAAGCTATGGTGGCTCGCCAATTCTTGGTGTAAACGGAGCCGTAATTATTGGTCATGGAATTTCGAAAGCTGTTAGTTTTGAGAGCATGATTCGCCTGGCCAAAGAAACGGTCGAGTCAGGTTTAATTGATAAAATTAAATCTTCCTTTTAAATTGGCCGAAAAGAAATCCATGAATAAAATTCGCGCAGCCATTACAGCCGTTGGGGGATACGTTCCACCGGATCTGTTAACCAATGCAGATTTAGAGAAAATGGTCGATACCAGCGATGAGTGGATTACCTCACGCACCGGTATCAAAGAACGCCATATCCTCAAAGGAGAAGGTAAGGGCACCTCAGACATGATGTATCATGCCGTGATGGAGATGCTCGAGAAAAACAATATCGATCCACAGGACATTGATTTTATCGTATGTTCAACCATTACCGGCGATTTAATTTTCCCAGCAACAGCCAATATCCTTGCGGATAAGATTGGTGCAAAAAACGCCTGGGGCTTTGACCTGGCAGCGGCCTGTTCCGGATTCCTTTATGGAATGGAAGTAGCCTCCAAAATGGTCGAGTCGGGCAAATACAAAAAAGTGCTTCTTGTTGGTGGCGATAAAATGTCGTCGATCATTGATTATACCGACCGCAATACCTGCATCATCTTCGGTGATGGGGTAGGCTGTGTGATGTTTGAACCAGACGAGGAAGGCTATGGCGTGCAAGATTCTATCCTGCACTCTGACGGTTCCGGTCGTTTTTACCTTCATCAAAAGGCCGGAGGTTCTGCTAATCCGCCAACTCACGAAACTATTGATGCTCGTGAGCATTACGTCTATCAGGAAGGGAAAACCGTATTCAAATTTGCGGTAACCAATATGGCAGAAGTAACTGCAAATGTTTTGGCACGTAACAACATGACAGGCGATGATGTAGATTGGCTGATTGCGCATCAGGCAAATCTGCGTATCATTGACGCCACAGCGCAACGCATTAACCTACCTGAAGAAAAGGTATTGGTGAATATCCAGCGTTACGGCAATACGACTAACGGAACTTTGCCTTTGCTTCTTTCTGACTATGAGTCGAAATTTAAGAAAGGCGATAACCTTGTGCTCTCTACTTTTGGAGGAGGATTCACCTGGGGTGCTATGTGGCTCAAATGGGCCTATGACCCCAAGTAATTTAGTCTCCTTTTTTACAAAGAATTTTTACCTTTGATTTGTACCTCCTTGCAATACGTTAGGAAATAATTTTAGAAACAATATGGACTTAAAGGAAATACAAACGTTGATCAAGTTCATCTCCGAATCTGGAGTGGACGAAGTTGATATCGAGAAAAAAGATTTCAAGATATCCATTCGCAAGGCAGCCCCTGTTGTTCAGGCAGCTCCTCAGCAAGTTGTTCAGGCAACAATTCCTGCTCCTGCTCCGGCAGCAGCGCAACCTGTTGCTAAGGCTTCCGAGCCAGCAGCACCAGCTCCTGTGGCTGAAGATAAATTGATTACGATCAATTCGCCAATGATTGGAACATTCTACCGCGCTTCTTCTCCAGATAAACCTTCATTTGTGAATGTGGGTGATGAGGTAAAAGCAGGATCAGTAGTTTGTATCGTAGAGGCGATGAAACTCTTCAACGAAATTGAATCAGAAGTTTCTGGAAAAATCGTGAAGATCTTGGTTGACAACGCTACTCCGGTAGAGTACGACCAACCTTTGTTCCTGGTGGAACCTAACTAATTGGCCGTAGGGCTTTTCAGTACCTAATCGAGAACAATGTTTAAGAAAATTTTAATTGCCAACCGTGGCGAGATAGCTCTGCGTGTTATCCGTACCTGCAAAGAGATGGGTATTAAAACCGTAGCCGTCTATTCCACTGCGGATAAAGAAAGTTTGCATGTAAAGTTTGCCGACGAGGCGGTGTGCATTGGCCCTCCTCCTAGTCCGCAATCCTACCTTAGCATGGCCAATATTATTGCTGCCGCTGAGATTACGAATGCAGACGCCATTCACCCTGGATACGGCTTCCTTTCTGAAAACGCGAAGTTTTCAAAAGTATGCCGCGATCATGGTATCAAGTTCATCGGAGCTTCACCAGAAATGATCAACTCCATGGGAGATAAATCCAATGCAAAAGACAGCATGAAAAAGGCTGGGGTACCATGTATTCCTGGTTCTGATGGCTTGTTGAAAGATGCAGCAGAAGGTAGAGCACTGGCCAAGGAAATTGGCTATCCGGTTATCATCAAGGCGACAGCCGGAGGTGGTGGTCGTGGAATGCGTATAATCTGGAAAGACGAAGACTTTGAAGGACATTGGGATTCTGCTCGCCAAGAGGCATCTGCTGCATTTGGCAACGACGGAATCTATATGGAGAAGTATATCGAAGAACCACGCCATATTGAAATCCAGATTGCGGGAGATCAATACGGAAAGGTTGTTCACCTCAGTGAGCGCGATTGCTCTATCCAACGCCGTCACCAAAAATTGGTTGAAGAAGCTCCTTCTCCTTTCGTCGACCAGGAACTTCGTGAGAAAATGGGCGATGCGGCTGTTGCAGCTGGCGTATCCATTGGCTATGAAGGTGTTGGTACCGTGGAATTTTTGGTCGACAAGCACAAGAACTTTTATTTTATGGAAATGAATACCCGTATTCAGGTGGAACATCCTGTAACGGAGGAAATCATTTTCCATGATTTGATCAAAGAACAAATCTTGTTGGCGGCTGGTGTGCCTATTTCAGGGAAAAACTATTTCCCACAACGTCATGCCATGGAATGCCGAATAAACGCTGAGGATCCTTACAAAAACTTTGCACCGAGTCCTGGAAAAATCACCGTGCTGCATAAGCCGGGTGGATTAGGAGTTCGTGTGGATTCACATATTTATGCTGGCTATACCATTCCGCCTAACTACGACTCGATGATTGCCAAGCTAATTGTATCAGCGGCTACTCGTGAGGAATGCATCTTGAAGATGGAAAGAGCGTTAAGCGAATTTGTAATTGAAGGCATTAAAACCACTATTCCGCTTCACCTGAAGCTCATGGCGAATGAAGATTTCCGTGCAGGAAACTTTACAACGGCCTTTATGAACGACTTCGATATCAATAAGTAAGATTATAACTTTAAAAAGATAAAGCCCAGGAGCATCGCTTCTGGGCTTTTTTTATGGATGAAATTTTGGGCTGGAACAGAAATTAGACGATTTGAAGTTTGTTGGGGATTGTTCATTGCCAAATTGGAGGAGAAGCAAAATTTTGCGTCTATACGATGTTGGGTGCGGAGCAAAAAAAATCCCCGCCAGATTGACGAGGATGTTCAATTTCTTCGAGAATGATGCTTAGAATCTTCTTTTCTTCATCCTAGGATGATTCCAATAGCGACGTTTGGTGAAGGTGTGGGTGATACCAAGCGTCAGCCCTAAATTTCCCCCGTTCTTGAGGGTTGGATAGCTTACTCTTTCATTGCCATCTTTACCGATATAGTCGTTGCGAAGCGCTTTATCGTTGATGTTCATGAAGTTCAAAGAATAACGCGCATCCACATAAATGAAGGTCTTTTTGCTCATTCTCCATTTGATATTTCCTCCAAAGGCGGCACTGAAGTCAATCGCTTTTAAACCACCTTGGGTTTTACCGCTATATACGTTTTTCACACTTGATTCTGGCTCTGAAGCTCCTGCAGGCGTATAAGTAACGGTTTGTGAATAGTTCGAACGTGGGATAAGCAAATAGTTAATAACCGGTCCTGCATAAAATTCGAAAAACAGCGGTTTTCCTGTTCCTTCATGCGGATACAATGGCCTTGGATTGGTCAATTGCATTCTTACTTTAAATAAAAGGGGCAATTGCAAGTAGTTCAAGTCAAGATTATTAACGGTTTGGTATACCGTTAAACCGGCACCAAAATTATCACCGTAAGCGGAGTCTATCGACATGATACCGCCTTTTTGCGTGAAGGCTATTTCAGGTTGAAAGAAGATATACTTTGACAAGGGTAATTCGCAGGTTACACCAAAAGTCAGGCGACGAATTCCTTGAAAGGTTGGCTTCAAATCATAAGGGTCAGTATTGGTTTTCCAATCTGATAATTGAAGGGCTGCAGTATTGATTCCACCATATACACCGAAGAAAGCTTGGGCATTGGCTTGATAACTGAATAAAAATCCCATCGCCGCAACGAGGGAATATTTAAGGAGTGATTTCATCTGGCACTTTGTCTAGTAATTTCCAAATCTAAAGGAATTTAGTGAATTGTGAGAAAATCAGCGTAGAATTCTCTGTAAGTGAAAGGTTTTTCCATCTGCTTATTAGCTCATCGACTAGTCGGCAAATCGATTTTTCAATCTAACGCCGTTTCGGGTTAGTGCCATCTATGCAAAACATTAATTATCGCCCAGTCGGTTAATCGGATTTCAATTTGTTGTTATTTTGATGACGGGTAGCATCACGCTTTGATTTCTTCTCCATATTCTTCACAAAAGCTTCTGTAAGATCAACACCTGTTTGGTTGGCTAAACAAATCAATACCCAAAGAATATCCGCCATCTCATCGCCCAAATCAGCCTCAGATTCCTTGCCTTTAAAACTTTGGTCGCCGTATTTGCGCGACATAATTCGGGCGAGTTCGCCAACCTCTTCCATCAAGATAGCAGTGTTGGTTAACTCTGAAAAATAGCGAACACCTACTGTCTTTATCCAGTGGTCAACTTGCTCTTGGGCATTTTTAAGGCTGATACTTTCCATGTCATTGTCTACTTTTGCACTACAAATCACGGAATTTTGAATAGAACTAGCCTAATAAACGAGATTCGAGCGAAAAAGAGTTTCCTCTGCGTGGGTCTCGACAGCGATACCCGTAAGATGCCTCAAGGAATCAGTCAGGATGCACAAGGACTCATCGATTTCAATAAAGCCATTATCGAAGCCACGGCCGATTATGCTGTTTCTTATAAAATCAATACCGCGTTTTACGAAACGCTGGGGGCCAAAGGCTGGGACGTGATGGAAAAAACCCTGGAGTTCATCCCAAAGAATATTTTCACCATAGCCGATGCAAAACGCGGCGACATTGGAAATACTTCTTCGATGTATGCTCGCGCATTTTTTGAAACCCTCAACTACGATTCGATTACCATCAGTCCGTATATGGGCCATGATTCTGTTGGTCCTTTCCTTGAATTTGAAGGAAAGTGGAGCATCCTGCTCGCCCTAACTTCGAATCCAGGCTCACAAGATTTTCAAACCCTAAAAACCGGCGATGCTCAGGTTTTTGAAGAGGTGCTCCGCAAAAGCGCTACATGGGGAACGGATGAAAACATGATGTATGTCGTCGGGGCTACCCGTGCAGAAGAATTGTCACGAATCCGTCAAATTATTCCGAATCACTTTCTACTCGTTCCGGGTGTTGGGGCACAAGGCGGTAGCCTTGAGCAGGTGGTAAAGTACGGTGCCAATAAAGACATTGGTTTGCTTATTAATGCATCCCGCAGCATCATTTATGCCTCCTCGGGAACAGATTTCGCCGAAGCTGCGGGTCGTGAGGCCGCCAAGATGCAAGGGGAAATGGCGCGATTTATTTAGGCGAGCTTACCAGGTTTCGAGGTTGGGAGGGAGGTTTCGCGGTTTCGAGTCTCGATAGCTATTGGGAGCGAGGTTGCGAGAAAACACATTGTCAAAACCCGGTAAAAATGGGAATTACCACCTAGGATGACGGACAAATCATAGCTAACTTCAGGCTATGAACGAAGAATTACTCAGCTATTACTGGAAGCTCCAACGCTTCAAATCCGAAGAACTTTGCACGACTGATGGCGAACCCATTCAGGTTATTTAT
>JALRIQ010000084.1 GCA_023277325.1 Bacteroidia bacterium
TGGGGCGACACCAATGCTGAAGCGCACAGATTTGTATTTCCCAGGAGGAACTTCCAAAGAAAAATCTTCCCGCAATTTGCTGGATGTTCTTTCAATAATGCGATAGCTATTTTCCTCCTGCCAAACACTTCCGTCTTCGCGAACCAATTCGAGATTCGATACCCAATAGCGAATAAAATCAAATGTGACGGAGTCTCCAGTTGCCGTGGTATAAATCTTACCAAGTTGAATGGCTACCTCATCTGCATCAACAGCTTCCATTTCTACATGGATTTTACTTTGCGTTGATGGGGCATCATTTGGTGTATTATCCTTTTCTTTTTTGCATGAAACGGCCAAAACAATGGCCAAAACTGCAAAGGAGATGATGTATTTTTTCATGTATTAATTTTAATTAAGAGTTAATTGATTAATTACTTGTTGCCTAGGGTATTGAATAAAAATTAAAGGATTCCTTGAGTACCTCACCGGCATGATTGCTGGCTTGCACCTTCAAGGTCAATTCCATTCCAGCTGGCGCCGTGTTGATCCATTCTTCTTCCAATTTCAGGGTTGAAAAATGGCTATGTCCTTCCTTATAGAAATACTGGTGATTATCCGTTCCGAGAATCTCTACAGTATATTCATGCAGACTCAAGGCATCGCTGATTTCTATCACCAATGTTGTATCGCAGCCGACAGGTATTTCTGAATGATGGACAGGCATAATCAATGCAATGGATAAATCGCTCTTTGCAGGAGTAGACGCCTGTTGGGTTTCTTCCTTACGACAAGCGCTGAAAATTGTCAGACTTGTGAGCAGCAGGATGAGTTGTTTCATAAAAATTTAGGGTAATACGAGAATTGAAATTGTACGAATTGATGAATTTTAACGCGGCCTTCCGCCATTGTTCCATGCACTGGCAGAAAAGCCAAAGCGGCCAAGGCTAATTGATTTTTACGCCATTGTATGGATGCCTTTAACAGACCCAGATCATAGCCACTAAAAGGCAGTATAAACTGGTTTTGATAATCGCCGAAAGCATGCTCAAACTGGTAGCCCAAGGAAGCATACCATTGGTGCATTTTTTTGGTTTCAAATAAGCGACCCACTTCACCGCTCACTTGCACACGATCGCCCCAATCCAGCCCATCAGGACCCATTCCATTCAGACGGTATGCCATTCCAAGCCGATATATCCAACGCTCAGTTGATGCTTGTGCATGAAGGCGAAAAAGGTGATCTACACTCCCTGAGCCCGGCAGCATATAACGACTCGTTTGCTCAGAAATCGCAGCATGATCAAAGCGACCGCTAGGCAGTTCAATATCATATTCGGCCAGCATGGTCCAGGAGGAAAAAATGCCAAGCGAGTCGCCAGAAAAATAGCGCGCAAGCCCAAGCTGCACATCAGCTAAGCCCTGATTTTCTGTTCGGACATCGCCATCTTGCTTGTTCACATATTGATAGGGCAATTGCACTACTGCCTGCCATTTCGGGTGAAAACTGATACGTGTCCCAAGTGAATAGGTCTGGAAATACTCCTGACTTTTTCTTTCCACTCCTTGCTGGCCTTGCAAAATACTTGGCAAATGCCTGGAGCTCAAATGCATAAACTGGTAGCCCAGACTAATCTGACTTTCCCGGTTTAATGTTCCGGGAAACAATGCCGACGATGAAGCGCATCCGCATACATCACAGGCTTGCGATGACAAAGCCATAATAAAGGCTGTCATCACGAAAAATATTCTTTTCATGAATTGCTTTTAAAACTTAAAAATTGGAAGAGTCCTGAATTTTAAGCTTTACTGCGGGGTGGATGAGGGCAGTCCGCGCTGTACGATTGAATTTTCGCTACAGAAACCGGAGCAAAATCAAGGGCCAGTTCTACGCCGCCATATTCCGACAAAGCGTTTTGTAAATCTGCCACAACAAATGGCGCTAACTGACCTTCAAAGGCTAATGACAAGTTTGAATCTTCTTCTGCCTGCTTTTTGATGGTTTTGTGGAGGTGGCATTGGCCCTGGCAGGTATTCACCGGCTCATCCTTTTGAACACAAAGCTCCTTGATGATATAGGCTTTGTTTACCGCGAAAGAGAGCGTCGCTTTTATCCCGCCGAGCGATAGCATCAGCAGTTGAAACGTCAGAATTAGCGCGACAAACTTCCTCACCGGGCAAAGTTAAATATCCATCCGCAATAAACTAAATTCGCGGAATGAATTATACGGTCAGTCAGGTTCGTCAAGGTGGGCGTTTTTTATCGGTAGTTGCTGAATTTGACGTGAAAGGGCGTCAGGAAATGGAGTTTCGCATCGCTTCCTGGAGACCAGGACGCTACGAAATCGGCAATTTCGCTAAGAATATCCGCAAGCTGGAAGTGTATAGTCAGGACGGTGAAGCCCTGGAATTCCAAAAGACGAGCAAAGACAATTGGCTGGTATACTGCGCAGGAAAACTTCGCATCCGTGTTATCTATGAATATTTTGCCGCCACCCTCGATGCAGGCTCTACCTTTTGCAGCAATGAGCTGGTTTATATTAATCCCCTGAACTGCCTGGTTTATGATCCGACCGCTGAAAAGGAGGCCTGTGAAATTAATCTCAAAGTACCAGATCAATTCCAGATTGCGACAAGCATGGCCGTAAAAGGACAGCGTTTAATGGCTGCCAATTATGAAGAGATGGCCGATTCTCCCATTCTGGCATCACCCGATGTAGAGCACCATGAATTTGAGCAAAATGGCTGTGCTTTTCATGTATGGATACAAGGGCGTCATAACCTCAATGTTCCTCGATTTATCGAAGAAGCTAAAGCCTATACGCAAGAACAAGTCATGGTATTTGGCGACATGGAAAGCAAGGCCTACCATTACCTGTTTTTCTTCCTTCCAACGCGCTTCCACCATGGGGTAGAACACGCCGCATCTACCGTTATTGTGATGGGTCCAGGTGAAGAATTTAATACCGAAGAACGTCATCACGAATTTTTGGCCATCAGCTCCCATGAGCTTTTCCACTATTGGAATGTAAAACGCATTCGCCCAGTGGAAATGTGGCCTTACGATTATACCAAAGAAAATTACAGCAGGCTGGGTTATGTCTACGAAGGCATCACCACCTATTATGGCGATTATATGCTACTCCGCTCTGGGGTGCTGAATTTTGACGAATACTGCAGCCAGTTTAACGCTGATTTGCAAAAGCATTTCGATAATGAAGGCCGATACAATTACTCCGTGGCCGAATCTTCCTTTGACACCTGGTTGGATGGTTATACCCCCGGCGTACCAGGAAGAAAAGTGAGCATCTATACCGAAGGAATGCTTGCCGCATTTATGCTGGATTTGGAAATCCGCTATGCCACAGGAAATGCTAAGTCGCTGGATACCGTCATGCGCAGTCTTTACCAAGATTTCTATAAACAAGGAAAAGCCTATTCCGAAGAAACGCTTCGCGCTTTGATTGAAGACATCGCTGGCAAATCCTTTGAGTTTTTCTTCCGCGACTTCTATTGGGGCAAAGGAAAAGTTGAAGCGTTCCTTCCTGAAAGCCTTTGGTCGATTGGCTGTGAACTGGAAATTGGCGAAGCAGAAAACCTGCATGAAGCACGTTACGGTTTTAAGCTGAGTCGAGGCAGCAAGGTTATTGTTACCTCCATTCTTGAAGATTCTCCGGCAGAACAGGCAGGACTTAGCTTAAACGATGAGGTATTGTTGATCAATAATACGCCAGCAAGTCAGGGCACAGATTGGAACCAACTATTTAGTTTGGGTAGCACCATGTTTGTATGGAACAGCATCGAAGGCAGCAAGGAAGTGGACTTCATACCAAATGGCGAAAGCTATTACCAACGTTATACCATCAAGAAGATGGAAAATGCCAGCCAGGAACAAAAAGACTTCTTCCAAATGTGGAGTGGTCAGGAGTGGTAATCTTTACCTTCTGAATTTCTTCTGCATTTCCATGAAGCGGCCTTCATAAGCAGGCATGGAATCCTCGACTACAAGTGGCATGAATTTCTTTAATACCTCAGCTTGGTAACGCGCTGGGCGCATGGATTTCATGTCGATATACTGAAAATTCGACCACATCATGCATTTCAACTTTTTGTGCTGTTCATCCCAGATACCAAACTCCACGATATTGTCGGTTTCTGTTTGATAGATAATCGCTGAACTGATCCATACCCATTCATTGGCTTTTACCGGCCTTAAGTATTGAATGCGGTGTTCTTTTACCACCCAGGCAAAACCGGTTTCTTCCATCCATGCTGGAATGCTGAAATCAAGATTTTCGCGCAGGTGATCCTCGCGTGCATTCATGAAATAATCGAAATAGCGGGCATTGTTCAGGTGACCAAAAGGATCGCAGTCGGCAAAGCGTATCTGAATCTTCTTGGTTATAAAGCCCGGATGCGACATGGCTTAGCTGCCTAAAATTTTACGGATGATTTTAGAGGTGGAATAGCCCTCGAGGAATTCGATGGTCAGGATTTCTCCGCCCCATGATTTTACCTCATGGTAACCCACGATTTCTTCTGGTTTGTAGTCTGCTCCTTTTACCAATACATCCGGACGAACCTTTTTAATGAGGTTCAATGGCGTTGGGTCATTGAACAATACAACGGCATTTACGAACTCCAGAGAGGCAAGTACAAACATGCGCGAGCTTTCATCCTGAACCGGGCGACTTGGCCCTTTAATCGCCTGAACTGAAGCATCGGAATTTACCCCAACAATAAGTTTTGAGCCGAGTTGTGAGGCTTTAAAGAGGTAATCAATATGTCCTTTGTGTACGATATCGAAGCAGCCGTTGGTGAACACCACTTTATCGTGCTGGTCGCTCCACTTTTCGAGCAAGCTATTGAGCTTTTCGTTGGTGGTGATGATCTTTCGTGTAAAATCTTCTTCTAGTTTCATTCCGTCAAGGCTTTGCGCTGTAAAATGAGCATTGCTGAAAGGCTAATCAATCCAAACACGATGAACATAAGCATTTGAGAAGCATGCGCAATGGTAGCGTAAGTTAAGCCATCCTCAGGATTTATTCCATAAAGCGTAAGGGCAATTGGCACAAAATAATGAAAGGTGCCTATACCTCCTGGCGAAGGAAGCACCACTGCCAAAGTACTTGTTACCAGCACGGTGAGTCCTGCAGCAGCACCCAACCCTGAGGTTTGTGGAATACAATAGAAGCAGAAGAAAACCATCAGGTAATACATGGCCCAAATTATCACACTATGGATCGCAAAGGCCACTGGTTTTTTAATATGACGTAAACCAATAATTCCTTCTACAAAACTATCAAATAGGTCGTTCACCCTTTTGAAGAAGGAAATATGATTGAATCTTTTTCTATAGATGAGGTAAAGAATTCCGAGTAATCCAAAACCTGCTAAAGCGAGAAATAGCCAGAGCTTACTTCCTGATTCTTGTCCATTGGTTCCGTTGCTGCTTGCTGTAAAAAACTCGGTGATGATATCATACTGAAGTCCGAGAGCAATAAGAATAACAAGGAACATACAGATAAGGTCCATCACCCTTTCGGCTACCACCGAACCAATTACCGTTCCTATCGGCATCTTTTCCGACTTACTCAAAATAGCAGCACGGGTAAGTTCTCCGCCACGAGGAATTACAAAATTTACCAGGTAGCTGATCATCACACCATGAAAACTATTCGATAGTTTAGGCTTATATCCAAGAGGCTCAACAATTATCAGCCAGCGGGACGCACGACTGTAGTTGCTTATCATACCCGCCAAAATGGCTAATCCTACCCATCTGAGGTCTGCATTTTTTACTTCTCCCCAAAGTTTGGCGAGGTCAATTTTTCCGAAGGCGAGGTAGATAAACCCAGCGCCGATGAGGATAAAAATGAGATACCGCAGAACCTTTTTCATAGCACTACTTAATGAACGCGATTGTTTTCATCTGGAAATGCCATCCAAGGCTTGAAGGTTTTGGCTTCTTCAAAATCCATGTGGGCATAGGCAATGATGATAATAATATCACCAAGGGCTGTTAAACGCGCCGCAGGACCATTCAGGCAGATTTCACCACTGCCCTTTCTGCCTTTAATTACATAGGTTTCAAAACGCTGTCCGTTATTGATGTTTACAATCTGGACTTTCTCGTTTTCGATAATATTCGCCGCATTCATCAACTCTTCGTCGATGGTGATGCTGCCTACATAATGAAGTTCAGTTTGGGTAACCTTAACCCGGTGAATCTTCGATTTGACTACTTCAATAACCATAAATGCGCCGCAAAGGTAAGCATATTACCATGAAGCAAAACAACTGCCAGTTCTCCTTACTTACCAGCGCCAAAAGGTCACCATAAGTGACCTTGGGCAAATGCCTCATTTGTATGCTAATTTTTCGCTGCGCCACTCTCCTGTAGGCAAGTTATCTCGACGCATCCCAGAATGCTCGGATTTGTTACCACTGTGGGCAGGAAACAATCATCAATCAAATGAAAACTGCCTTTGAGCTTGGTTCCGTATTCCATTTGCTGGATCTGATCGGCATAAGCTCCAAATACAGCATATACCTTTTCATCAATCTTGAGATTTTTACCGCCAAATGGAGGAGTATTGGTAATTTCTTTTGGTGAATTGGTAATGAGCACACTATCAATGGCTTCTGGACGATTTGTTGATGGAACAATTGCTTCTACATTTATTGAAGCCGTTGTTTTCTTTTTTATGGATGATGAATTGAGCACAGCTACCTCATTCACTCCTATACTGTTTTGTTCTACTTCATGATCAGCAGGACCACTGATCGATTCAATTTGAGTAGGCTCTTGCTGAAAAGACTCCTAAACTAAGTTCTCGATCGGAGTATTCTCGTTAGGGGCTTCGCTTTTAACAGCAACCATTTCTGTAGACTCACCGACTTGGGTATTGGTGAATAGAAAAGCAACCAATGCGCCAAACAGCATAAAAACACTTGCAGTTAATAGCCAAATGAAGCCAAAACGTTTTTTCTTCTTTTTAGCGAGGGGCGTGGAGCAAATTAAATTTTAATCACAAATCATAAATGAGAAATGGGTCACTTTGGAAATCAAATTGGTAGGTCGTACTTTTGCGGCACTTTTAAACTTTTCTCCTCAAAAACAAAAAAATGAAAGTAGGAATTAACGGTTTTGGCCGTATTGGCCGTTTGGTTTTCAGAGCTGCGATCAACAACCCACAGGTTGAAATCGTTGGAATCAACGACCTTATTGAAGTAGACTACATGGCCTACATGCTTAAGTACGACTCTACACACGGCCGTTTCGACGGAACTGTAGAAGTTAAAGACGGGATGCTTGTTGTAAACGGCAAAAATATCCGCGTTACTGCTGAAAGAGACCCAGCTAACTTGCGTTGGAATGAAATCGGCGCTGAGTACGTGGTTGAATCTACCGGATTATTTTTGACTCAAGAAACTGCCCAAAAACACATTGAAGCAGGAGCGAAAAAAGTCATCATGTCTGCACCAGCGAAAGACGATACCCCAACATTTGTAATGGGCGTTAACCATGAGAAGCTAACTGCTGATATGAACATCGTATCGAACGCTTCTTGTACAACGAACTGCTTGGCTCCAATTGCTAAAGTATTGAACGATAACTTCGGAATTCTTGAAGGTTTGATGACTACCGTTCACGCGGTTACTGCTACTCAAAAAACGGTTGACGGTCCTTCAGCGAAAGACTGGAGAGGTGGACGTGGAGCTTACCAAAACATCATCCCATCTTCTACTGGAGCTGCAAAAGCAGTAGGATTGGTAATTCCTGAATTGAAAGGAAAATTGACAGGTATGTCATTCCGCGTTCCTACGCCAAACGTTTCTGTGGTTGACTTGACTTGCCGCCTTGAGAAAGGTGCTTCTTACGATACCATCAAAGCAGCGATGAAAACCGCTTCTGAAACCACCATGAAAGGTATTTTGGGCTATACTGAAGACCAAGTGGTTTCTAACGATTTCTTGAGCGATGCACGTACCTCTATCTTCGATGCAGGTGCAGGTATTTCTCTGAATGACAATTTCGTAAAAGTTGTTTCTTGGTACGACAACGAATGGGGTTACTCCAACAAACTTGTTGACTTGATGGTGCACATGAGCAGCATCTAATTAAGAACAACCTATAAAATTGAAGACCCCGTTCGTATTCGAGCGGGGTTTTTTTGTTTTAAGGGGTTTTGGGTGAGGGTTAGAGGGGCTGAGGGCTGAGGGCAAAATTATTCTAATTCGTAATTCACATATCTTACTTTAGTGGGGTGAAATCCCGTTTCTCTCGACCCATTTGGGTTTTGTCATTTATTAGCTTGTTCACGGATATCGCCTCGGAAATGCTGTATCCGGTGATGCCGATTTATTTGGATAGCATTGGGTTTTCCATCATTTGGATTGGGGTCCTGGAAGGCGTGGCGGAGTCGATCTCGGGATTGAGCAAAGGGTATTTCGGACGCTGGTCGGATGAGTTGGGAAAACGTATTCCCTTTATTCGATCTGGCTATGCTTTGTCTGGTGCTTCGCGACCTATGCTCGCGCTTTTTACTCATCCACTCTGGGTATTTTTTGCCCGCACTACCGACCGTTTCGGAAAGGGATTGCGCACGGGAGCAAGGGATGCGATGTTGTCTGACCTAAGCGAAGGCCATAATCGGGCGGCGGTTTTTGGTTTTCACCGGGGCATGGATACGCTGGGTGCGGTCATTGGCCCCGGATTGGCGCTTCTCTTTCTGCATTACCTCCCTGGGGAATACAAGCAGCTCTTTTATTGGGCTGTCATTCCTGGAATTATCGCCGTAGCGCTCACCTATTTGCTGCGTGAAAAAATTCAAAAGACTACTCCCAGAAAACATACGCCAATTGGGGCTGCGTTTAGTTATTGGAAATCGAGTTCGACCAAGTATAAAAAGCTAAGCACCGCTCTCCTGTTTTTTGCCTTGTTTAATAGTTCCGATGTATTCCTCCTCCTCAAGCTCAAAGAATCTGGCTGGGGAGACACGTCTGTAATCGGCATGTTTATGTTTTATAATATCTTCTATGCCTTAGCAGCCTACCCGATGGGCATGCTCGCGGATAAGTTCAGTCTGAAGAAAGTCTATCTATTGGGACTTATTCTGTTCGCCTTGGTTTATACAGGCATGAGTTCAGGTAATTCGGATGCACTTTTTATAATTCTGTTTGCCATTTACGGACTTTATAGCGCAGCCACCCAAGGAATTAGCAAGGCTTGGATTAGCGGAATTGCCGACAAAGAAGATACCGCAACCGCGATTGGCACCTTGGCTGGCTTTGAAAGTATAGCGACATTATTAGCCAGCACTTTCGCAGGAATAATCTGGTTTCAGTTTGGTGCAGCAGTGTCTTTGGGTATAAGTGGATTTGTTGCCCTCCTCGTAGCCTTCTATCTTTACAAAGCGTTACCTGATTAAGGTGCCATGAAAAAACGGATCTACGAAATCATTTTTGAAGCGGATACTCCGGAAGGAAAATTTTTCGACCTGGCCCTGCTCGCAGCCATCCTGGTGAGCATCGTCGTGGTGGTGCTCGACAGTGTTAGTCAATACCATGAACGCTTTCGCACCCTTTTTTCTATTGTTGAATGGACCGTCACCGTAGTTTTCACGGTAGAATATATCGCTCGTATCTGGGTGGTCGACCGGCCATGGAAATACATTTTCAGCTTCTATGGTCTGATTGACCTTTTCTCTTTGCTCCCCACTTTTCTCGGTCTTTTTATCGGTCCGGGTGGTTCAAGTTTGATGGTCATTCGCATGCTTCGCTTCTTGCGCATTTTCCGGGTATTGAAGCTCAGTCATTATAGCCGGGCCGGAAGAATTATCATCACCGCTATCGGAAATAGCAAAGAGAAACTGTTTGTATTCATACTTTTTGTGGTCAGCCTAGCAACGATTATCGGCACTATGATGTACCTGATTGAAGGTGAAGGTAGCGGCTTTAAAGATATTCCTACCAGTATCTATTGGGCTATTGTTACCTTGACAACAGTTGGCTATGGCGATATCTCCCCCGCCACAGGTATTGGTCAGTTTTTATCGAGCGTAGTCATGCTCTTGGGGTATGCCATTATTGCGGTTCCTACTGGTATCGTTACCGCAGGGGTGCTGAAAGAAAAACACCGCAAAAACACCCAGGTATGCAGCAAATGCCTGCTCGACCAACATGATGATGACGCACACTACTGCAAAAGATGCGGGGACAGTTTAATTTCAAAAAAATAATTTTGTGAAGATGAGAAAAATACTACTTTTGCACTCCCCGTTGGTGCGGTAGCTCAGTTGGTAGAGCAAAGGACTGAAAATCCTTGTGTCG
>JALRIQ010000085.1 GCA_023277325.1 Bacteroidia bacterium
ATTTCGAGCCAATCACCGGACGTGTGCATCAACCACCTCCCGTGCACCAAACCTTCGAAGGACGTAATTTTGTGATCTGTTCCTTTGTACCGCGTTTATACGATTATCATCCAGAAGCGGTTCCAGCGCCTTACAATCACAGCAATGTTGATTCCGACGAAATCTTGTATTATGTCGATGGTGACTTTATGAGCCGTAAACACGTGGAGAAAGGGATGATTACCCTTCACCCTAAAGGCATTCCACATGGACCACATCCTGGTACGGTGGAGAAAAGCATTGGCGCCAAAGAAACACGCGAACTGGCCGTGATGATTGATCCATTCTATCCGCTTATGATTACCGAAGAAGCAGTGAAGATGGAGCAAGAGGGATATTGGAAAAGCTGGGTAGAGTAAATGACTTTTGGCTTTTAGCTTATGGCTATTAGCTTTGCAGCGATTATAATTTTAGAATTCAAAAACTTAAGTGATGAACGATACATTAAGCAATCAAAAAATAGAAACCATCGAAGATTACCTTCCTTTAAATGGAACGGATTACGTGGAATTCTATGTGGGTAATGCCAAGCAAGCAGCCCACTTTTATAAGACAGCTTTTGGTTTTCAAAGTTGTGCCTATGCAGGTCCTGAAACGGGCATAAAAGACCGCGTATCTTACGTATTGACGCAGAATAAATTACGTTTTGTTTTGACTACGCCATTGCAACCATCTGGTGAAGTTGCAGACCATATTTACAAGCATGGCGACGGCGTGCGCGTATTGGCTTTATGGGTAGATGATGCAAAAATGGCTTGGGAAGAAACAACCAAACGCGGAGCAAAATCCTATATGGAACCGGTGGTTGAAGAAGATGCCAATGGAAAAGTAGTACGCTCAGGAATCCATACTTATGGTGACACGGTTCATATTTTTGTGGAGCGCAGCGCATATGATGGCCCATTTTTACCAGGTTTTGAAAAATGGGAATCAGAGTATAACCCATCAGAAGTAGGATTGCTTTATGTTGACCACTGCGTGGGTAACGTAGGTTGGAATGAAATGAATACATGGGTGGAGTTCTATCAAGATGTAATGGGCTTCCGTAATATTCTTTCTTTTGATGATAAAGATATTTCTACCGAGTATTCTGCATTGATGAGTAAGGTAATGAGCAATGGCAATGGCTATGTGAAGTTTCCTATCAATGAACCAGCTGAAGGAAAGAAAAAATCACAAGTAGAAGAGTACCTCGACTTTTACAAAGGTCAGGGTGTGCAGCACGTGGCAATCGCTACTAAAGACATTCTGGATACCGTTTCCAAGCTAAAATCAAGAGGGGTGGAGTTTTTAACCGTTCCACAATCGTATTACGATGATGTATTGGACCGCGTTGGAGACATTGATGAAGACTTGAAAGATTTGGCGAAGCTCGGAATTCTTATCGACCGTGATGACGAAGGTTATCTACTCCAAATCTTCACCAAACCGGTAGAAGATCGCCCAACACTTTTTTATGAAATCATTCAAAGAAAAGGTGCAAAATCATTTGGAAAAGGAAACTTTAAAGCACTTTTCGAAGCTTTAGAGCGCGAACAAGACCGTCGCGGAAATCTTTAGTCCGATTTTTGCTTTTCTTAAAATAACCGAATCAAATCCCCCTCATTCAGGGGGATTTGTGTTTTTTGAAGTGAGTTACTATGACAGACAATAAGCCTAAATCGAAAGAGGAATTGGTATTCCTGGAAGGACCACGTCCTCGTTTAAAAGAGTTCTTTCTTGCCTTTAAAGTATTTACCGAGTTTATACGCGGCTTTCGCGTGCTCCATTTTGTTGGTCCTTGTATTACCGTATTTGGTTCGGCACGTTTTAAAGAGGACCATCCTCATTATCAATTAGGACGTGAAGTTGGAGCTGGCTTAGCTAAGCTTGGCTTTACGGTGATGACGGGAGGAGGACCAGGAGCCATGGAAGCGGCTAACCGTGGAGCAAAAGAAGCAGGTGGTTATTCTGTTGGGTGCAATATTGAATTACCTCACGAACAATACCCCAACAGATGGTTGGATCGTTGGGTCAATATCAAATATTTCTTCGTGCGCAAGGTCCTTTTGGTGAAATACTCCTACGGTCTTGTTGTTTTACCAGGCGGCTTTGGAACATTGGATGAGTTTGCCGAGGTGGTGACTTTAATACAAACGAAAAAAATTACCAATTATCCGATGGTATTGATGGGCTCAGAGTACTGGGAGAAGTTTCTTGTATTTGTTGATGAAATGATTGCTGAAAAAACCATTGACCCGGAGGACCGTGATATCTTCTTCATTACCGACAGCGTAGATGAGGCCATGAAGTATTTGAAGGAACATTCTATCGACCGCTTTGGCTTGAAACCAGCAAGTCCGAAAACGAAAAAAATCCTTGGCGAGCGTTCTTTCTAAAAGTTGCGCGTGATAACTTTAAAAGACCATCCATTAGCGGTGGTCTTTTTTATTTTGTCGGGGTAAACCACGCGTAGGATTCCATAACTAATCAGGCCGCTACCCAGACTTATTAATATTGCAGGGCCTGCGCCGATAGAAGCAGGGGCGACCACACCGTAGTACAAAAATAAATTACCTCCCAAGAGCCCTAATTCTACCAATGACTTACTCAGCGTTCTTGCAGAACTGTACCCTCGGAATCCGATAATATCCTTCACTGCAAGATTAAAGGTGGACTTGTTTCGTAATTTCAGATCCTCCATAAATATGCTGTCATCACTAATCTCCATTACTCTTCCCTTGAATTCTTGAATCTGCCCGGCGTAACCAAGAAATTGAAATTTAACAACAGCACCTGTTTGAATCAGAGTGACTCCTTTTACGGCATCGTTGGCTACTAAAAGCACTTTTTGGGCATTGGCAAGGTTGCCAAAACCAAACAGAAAAATAAGGAGGAGCAGTCTATTTAAATACATTCGCCTTGACCTGGATTCGAATATCGCTGCTAATTTTAATTTCTTTGGTCGTCAGTTTGTCGGTAGTAACTTTCAACTTAAAACCTACCTCATCACTTTTAAGGTATTCATCCAGCGCATCCGCAGTTACATCCATTTGAAGTTCCTGACCTATTGATTCTTCTACGTCATATTTCCAGGCAACCAGTTTGGTGGGTAGTCCATCTTTCTCCAGGCTTAACTCAATATCTTTTATAAATGTAAAGTCTTGTCCAACAGGTTCTTTGATGAGAAGTTGGATATATTCCAATTTGATTTGTCTGACCAGATTGGCTCTGGTGTCGTTTTGCTCGAATGTTTCCGATGCATTGTAATCCAATGGGATTGCCGGTAAATCGAAAGGGGTATTAATAGGCACATTCGGTGGAAGAGAAAAATCGTTTTTAATGTTAAAACCGAAGGTAAACAGGTCCTCTACCTTTTTACAGGAATTGGTCGTCAAAAGGAAAGGGAATATGAGGAGTAGAATCAGTTTTTTCATCATGGTTATCGGAGGATTGTGAGTGTGCCTTTCTGGGTATGCGTGGTTTCATCCCAACCCGTATACACCACATACCAAATCAGCACGTTGTCGTGCGGGTCATCAACACGAAAATAGCCATCCCATTGAAAATTCTTGTCGTTGGTATCCAGCAACTTCTCTCCCCAACGGTTATAAACCAGCAGTCGGTAGTCTTTTACAAACACGTCGCTGATGCCCCAAACCTCATTTAATCCATCTTGATTTCGGGTAAAGGCATTGGGTACATGAAGCAGTGGAGATTGTACCAAATAGATTTCATTCGATTCGCTGTAAGCTTGATTTCCATTTAGCTCTGTTGCGATAATTTTATACCAATAGCCTCCCCAATCGTAATCAAGTGCGGTGTCAATCGTATTCAGGAATTGATTATCGCCAGTTTGTATTAAGGTATCTATCTGGCGGTCGTCGCGGCGATATAAATCGTATTGCTGTACCCCGAAACGCCACTCCGAATAGGGGTTCCAAAGAAGGTTATGCTGGAAAGGCTCTGATGTTCCTTGCAATAAAATGCTGCAGCCAGGTTTGCTTTTTGCACTATTGTTCCCACATTTATCCTTCACGGCGAGGGCATAACAATAGGAGAATTCCTGAACTTTTACACGGGTATCTTCGTAGAAGGTATCTGACTTCTCTTCAAAAAACTTCACGAATTCAAAGGTGCTCTTTGCATCGTTTTTCTTTTTGTACAAGGTATACCCTTGGAAGTCAGGCTCCTTTGATTTAAACCAGGTGGTATACACATTTTTATTGGATACTACTGTGGTCGTAATGATTTCGGTGCCTTCAATCGGCTTATTATGTTGATCGATGGTACAAATGGTATAGGATTCTGCTCCTGCTTTACCGCAAAGATTAATGCCCACCATTTTGTAGCAATAATCGATTTGTGCATGGTTGGGCACATTGGGATCGATAAACTCTTGCATGGCACCATTTGATAAGGTATCTATCACCTGAAAAGCTCCACCATTGGTGCTTCTATAGAGGAGGTAATGAGACAGGTAGCCGCTGGTATCGCTCAATGACCAGGTAAGTTTAATTCGGTCTTCATCCAAGAAGGTCATGCAGATTACTTCAGGAGGAGTGGGAAGGGGCGGAGGCAATACCACAATCGAAATGGTGGCGGTATCGTTTTTCGTCGTCGGACAACCTCGATCATTCAGGTTGATTTTTATCCGGATAGTGTCTTGATCAACATGATCACAATTGCTAATCCAGTCGAAATCGATTTGAACCTTTTGCACGGCCTGCTTTTTCACAGAACTAGGCTTGATATAAGGAACAGGGAATTTAGGGTCGTCGATTGCCTTGCCACTTATTTCCATGATCAAGGTATCAAACTCATCTGGGTCTGTTCCGGTATACGTAAAGTTCAGGGTATCGAAGGCCGTAATGGTAATGAGGGTATCCGGTACAAAAGGCGCCGAATTCAAATTTTCAAAATCCAGTTTAAAGAGCGCGTTGTTGCAATTTGAGCTATTATTGGTTTGTGAGTATGCACCCGTGGTTGTTGGAAAGTCAGGTGTTGAATTTCCGCCACAACCTCCGCATACACTTTGGTAAACAATTCCTTTTGGGTCAAATCGACTGGTCCCTCCATCAACATGTTCTCCAAGTCTTCCGCCTATGGTATTAACTCCTCCGCCAATGAAGGTTCCATAAACCAGTTTGGTTAAGTTTTTTGAAAAGACGGCGAGATAAAAATCGGAACCGTCGGTGGTCGCATCATAAGCATCTGCGGTGGTCTCCATTCTTGTGGTAAAGCCCCCATTGCCTTTTGGCACTTCATTGGTTTCTCCACCCCATCCACTCACAAAGATGCGTTCACATTCATCCACCAAAAAGGCCGTAGGTGAAATTTGAGGCTTTACTGTTCCATCCCCGTAGGTGGTTGTAATCAAACGTGTATTTAAGTCGGAAGAGAGTTTATAGATGAATTGGCCTCCGGTGCTACTGTAATAAACGTTATCGGGAAAAGGAGCAAGTGTTCCGGCAGTTTGTCCGGTTAAGTATACCTGCCCGAATTTGTCAACTTTTACGAAATAACATTGGTCATAGGCGTTTGTACCGATGAATGTTCCTCCTTCGATCTGACTGCCATCATTTTTTATTTTGACTACATAAGCATCTGCTTTTCCACCCAGATAGTCGGGGTGAAGGGCAAACGGACTGAATTTCATGGTGCTCGAATTGGTCCCTCCAGAAACGAAAACACTACCGTTTTGGTCGATGTCTAAGCTGAAGCAGGTTTCATAATTAGGACCACTGATATAAGCCCCCCAATTGAGGGTGCGTAAGTCGGGAGACAGTTTGAAGACACATCCATCTTGCAAGCCTCCAAAGTTTGTATTGAAACTATTAATAGCTGGGAAACCGGAGCCATTGCCTGATTCGGAGCAAGATGCCAGATAAATATTGTCTGCAGCATCCACAATGACCTCTCCCCGAAATTCATCTCCGAAATTATAGGCAAGGGGAGATGTATTGGCAATCAAACCGCTATTTGGGCGCCGTCCGTTAAGTCCATCTCGTCCGGTTCCACCGAGGTATGTCATACCTAAAATGGCTGTTCCATCTTCGGTCAACTTAATTACGAAAATGTCGCTTTGCCCCTTGTTAGTAGTTGAGTAGCCTTGTCCATCATTGGGGAAGTCAGTACTAAAGGTACTTCCCATGATAATTAAATCGTTTTTCGAATCCACCACCATGCTGTGCGGTTGTTCGTTTCGAGTACCGCCAAGGAAGGTGGCCCACACTTTTGTTCTACCATCCGGACTTAACTTCATGATGGCGCAATCGCGAGGTACGTCGCCCATTACATCGTCCGTGGAAAAGGTGCCATCATTAAAGGTAGCCTGAACGATACCCGGGTTGCTGGGATAACCTTGTCCACGTACATCTCCACCCGCATAACCATGTCCCAGGACGTCGTAGGTTGCGGTAAATCCGAAATTGTCGGAGCTTGAACCGGTATAGGTCGAAAAGACCACCACAGGATCGATGGTTAGTGCCTGTGATTTGTTGTACCTATCAATATGGAAACGCAAAACGGAACCTTCGAGGGCGTAGCGAATTCCAATGTTTGGACTGCTCTTCGCCTGCAATTGGTAAGCGAAAGGGGCTTCTTCTATTATCTCTCCGATACCTGTTTCGATATGCAAGGCACCATTCTTAAGATGAAGTGATTCTTGTCCGAGGTACTTCAGTGCGATGGCATTTGGATTAGCACCTGCATGGACGATAAAGTCGTATTTGATGGTCTTTGCATCCCGACTATATACCTCTAAATCGATTCCTGGGTAGATATCGAAGATGATGACTTTTTCAAATAAACCTACCTTGCTCGCCCATTTCGAGGGATCGTTGCCAATAAAATAGTTGTGGTATTCCTTTCGCTTTTTCTGCCCTAGACCTTTAGCCATGGTGTTGGCGCCAAGCATTTCAATTCGCTGGTTATGCACTAAGAGGGTGTCTCCTTTGGATGGACCATGGTGGAAATACTCCAGGTTATTCGAATAGAGGCGCGTATAAACAAGCGCATTGGACTCTACCGACAAATAGCCATCGGGAATATCTGCCCTAAAGAGCACTTCCTCAGGCCATTGACCTGCGTTTTCGACAAAATATATCTGAGCCCATGCCTGTCCTTGAAAAAGACAAAGAAGGCCAATAATACTACGTAGTAGATATTGGTAGAGTTGGGGCATCATAATTAAGAGTCGGAAATTAACTCAAAAGTTGCTCCACTGCGTTAAATTTGCCGTAATTCTTCGAAATTTTGACAAAAAATCAACTTAAAATCGTCTTTATAGGTACTCCTGATTTTGCTGTTGCGTCATTCAAGGCAATTCTTGATGCAGGCTTTAATGTGGTGGCAGCCATTACCGCTCCAGATCGTCCTGCCGGACGGGGACTCAAGTTGCAGGAGTCAGCAGTGAAGAAGTTTGCTGTAGAAAATGGAATTCCAGTTCTTCAGCCTACAAATTTGAAAAACCCTGATTTTCAAGAAGAACTCCGTTCATACCAGGCCGATATCCAGGTGGTTATTGCGTTTCGGATGCTTCCAGAGTCTGTTTGGTCCATGCCTAAATTTGGCACCTTCAACCTTCATGCTTCCTTGTTACCGGCTTACCGTGGGGCTGCTCCAATAAATCGGGCAATCATGAATGGAGAAACGGAAACGGGGGTGAGTACTTTCTTTCTTCAGCATGAAATCGATACGGGAAATATCGTTTTCAGCGCGAAGACGGCGATTGATCCTGATGAAAATGCAGGAGAGCTTCATGACCGCCTGATGGAATTGGGTGCTGGTTTGGTGGTGAAAACTTTGGAAGCGGTTTGTGAGGGTGAATACCCGGAAACACCGCAGGTTATGAGTGATTATATTCCTCTGGCTCCGAAGATTTTTAAGTGTGATTGTCGCTTAGACCCGAACTGGCCAATTGAAAAACTATTCAATCATATTCGCGGCTTGAGTCCATATCCTGGTGCCTTTACCAATTTTCGCGACAAGCAGTTGAAGATTTTTGCCGCAGAAAAGCTGGAAAAAGAGGCATCCAAAGCAGTTGGAGAATGGGAAATTATCGATAGAAAGGCCCTTCATTGGCATTGTTCGGATGGTGCATTGAATATCACCGACCTCCAATTGGAAGGGAAACGGCGAATGAAAACCGAGGAATTGCTCCGCGGATTGCAATTGTAACGCGTGGAAACTCGTCGTTTTGAGGGCCTAAATTTGTCCTTCTCTTAGGGAAATATCCTAATATTGTAGGATGAATAAAGTATTACTTGGCGCTCTTTTATTCTTCTTGCCTCTTTCTATTTTGGCCGGCAATGGAGACACCATGAATGTTCGCACCCACAGTCGCGTGCATATGAACTGGAATGGTAATTATGATCAAAAAGTATTTTTCCCGACTGCAGGGAAAACATACCAACGGGTAAAAATGCACTATACCTTGGGATGTCCGGATAAGGGATGTTCAGAGTGGGATTATACGGTATTGGCCTATCTCCTTAACCCTACTGGAGTGATGGATTCTACCCGCAGAACAGCCCCTACCTATAAAGTGGGCTCTGCGACACCCGACTCTTTTGTGTATTCAAATGATACCATCTATTCCTATTTCTATAATGCCGGGATACCAGGTATTGACTCTACAGCCGATATGCCTGTTCAATTGATTTTGTTCGGTGACGTTTCAAAACCGACTACTGCAACAGATACCTTAGAAGTTTGGAATGCCATGCGCTACCGTCCGGTTTATGACATGAATGGAGTACAAATTGATTCCAGCCTTGTAACGTATGATCAAATCATCTATAAAGGAGAACACGTGTGGTACCAGGTTTTCGAAGTTGTGAATAATTTGGAACTAGGCCGTTTAATTACTCCCTATGCAGCTGATAAAGACAAAACCTGGGAGTTCACTTATACCTATGATGTAACGGAGTTTGCTCACTTATTGGAAGATACTGTTACCATTCGGAGTCGTTTTTCTGGATACCAGGATGGATTTACCTGTACCATCGATTTTGAATTTGTAGAAGGTGAGCCAGCCATGAAATGTGTTGAAATCATCCCACTTTGGCAGGGTTCATTTCCTTATGGAGAACAAAAAGGAATTGAAGAGTACCTGGTAGCAAGGAAATTCAATTACACCAAAACAGCAACCTCGCATGTGAAAATGCGTGTGATACAAACAGGCCATGGATTTGGGGGAAATGAAAACTGCGCGGAATTCTGTGCCAAAGACCATTATGTAAAAGTAAATGGCGATCAGAAGTACAAGACCCTGATATGGAAAGACAATTGCGGAAGTAATGCGATTTACCCGCAGCCAGGAACCTGGTTATACGATCGTGCAAACTGGTGTCCTGGAGAAGCAGTAACGCCGAACGACTATTGGTTGGATGATTTCTTGGTGGACGGTGAAAACACAGTCGACCTCGACATGCAGCCATTCACAGATATCAATAACAACAATAACTCCTATATCATCAGTGGATTTTTGATGGTGTATGAAGAAAATCCGGATGCGATTGTGGATGTGGCTTTGGAAGAAATTATTGCTCCAAGTTCAAAAAACAATTTTGTCCGCTTTAACCCGACATGTGGATTGCCACGCGTTTTGGTAAAAAACACCTCGATGAAGACGGTGAATACCATTGTCTTCAAATTCGGAGTAAAAGGAGGAAACATGATTTCCTGGGGCTGGAACGGAGAAATTCTTCCTTATGAAAGCAAGGAAATTGAGTTGGCCTACCCAGATTGGACTGGAGCAAGCGTAGGAGAATTTGTGGTGGAAATTGAGTCGGTAAACGGTGCTGCAGACGGAAATGCATTCAACAATAAGTTGGAGTCGCAGTTCGAATTGACCCCTGAATACCCAGATGAAATTCAGATTTGGTTCAAGGCCAATAATAAAGGAAGTCAAACAACCCTGAGCGTGCACCAGTTGGATGGACGTGTAATTTGGTCGCGAAGCAATTTTAATAACGGAGAAAGTACCAAAGACACTGTTCGTTTGGTGGAAGGTTGTTATTATTTCAAAGTAGCCGATTCAGAAAGAAATGGATTTAAGTTCTGGGCCAATAACGATGGTACCGGTTCCTTAACTCTTCGCAGGAATACGGGGCAGTTGATTAAAGCAATCGACGGTGATTTCGGAACAGACTTTATTCAGCACTTTACAGTAGGTCACCCATTAGGAATGGAAACGGCAACTATTGCTCCTTCACTGAAGGTATATCCAAACCCAACGAAAGGGAAGTTTATTACCGAGTTTGAAGCGCAGGGAACGGCACAAATACGTATTCTGGATATTCAGGGGAAAGTAGTTGTTACTAAATCCTTTGAAGGGCAGGGTATGATGCAGGAAGAATGGAAACTTGAAGTGAAGCCAGGAATTTATTTTATAGAATATAACGGACCGAATGGTCGGGTCGTTGAAAAGATAAGTATCGACTAAATGAGAAAGGCGGGAATTCAAACCCGCCTTTTTTATTTCAATACGATTTCTATCCCATGCGGTGGCTCAAGTGCTACTTTCAGAACTTTCAAGTCTCTGCACTGCGGATAGGTTTTAAGCAGGTTTAAGCAGGCTTTATGCAAGGTACCGGTCCCTTTTCCATGAATAAGTGTTATGCCCTTGTGAGATTCTCTGAGAGCAACGGCAAGTCGTTCTTTCAGATAGTCCAGCTGAGCTTCTAATGGCGAACTATTCGCGCTCTTAAATCGTGCTGGTAGCTTCTCATAATGCAGGTCGATACGGATTTGGGTTACTTTTATGGGAGCGTGCCTTTTATCCGTTTTAATTGGACTGGAATTTTTAATCTCCAAGGGATTTAATTGGTCAAGCACCACCTCACTGCAAAGGATATTCAGATCCATATCGAATTCTTCTTCATGCACCATGAGGTAGCCGGCATCCAAAATCTTCACCACAACAGCAACCAATTCTGTATTTTTTCCTCTTACCCGATCTCCAACCTTAAAGCTGTATTCATTCTCCGCCATGAATGCGTAAATTTGAACTCGAAAATACGCATGCAACACGACATAATTATTGCCGGTGGTGGAATCGTAGGATTGGCCACTGCATACCGACTACTTGAAAAGAATCCAGACCTCAAGGTTTTATTACTTGAAAAAGAAGGAAAAATCGCGGCCCATCAAACGGGACATAATAGCGGGGTCATCCATTCGGGCATTTACTATAAGCCGGGTAGCTTAAAGGCAAAAAATTGCATTCAGGGGTATCATGATTTGCTTGAGTTTGCTAACAAGCATGATATTGCGCATGATCTCTGTGGAAAGATCATCGTAGCGACTACACCATCAGAAGTTGCTGCCATGGAGAAAGTACTTGAAAGAGGAATAGCAAATGGTCTTCAAGGCTTAAAAAAGTTGAATCAAGGAGAACTAAAAGAGCATGAACCTCATGTGCGTGGTGTTGAGGGTATTTTTGTTCCTCAAACTGGTATTATCGATTATATAGAAGTTGCCGCAAAATATGCCTCTGAGTTTGAGCGCATGGGAGGGGAGATAAAATTGAATACCCTGGTAACCGGATTAAAGCGTAATTCAAGCTCTACCGAAGTAAGAACGGAAGGGGCTACTTATGCAGCCCGCTTGTTCATCAATTGTGGTGGACTTCTATCCGATCGTATTGCACGCTTGAATGAAAAGAACCTGGATGTAAGGATTATTCCTTTCCGTGGCGAATACTATAAGATCAAGGAAGAAAGAAAAGGCTTGGTTAAAAATTTGATTTATCCGGTCCCTGATCCGAATTTTCCTTTTTTGGGGGTACACTTTACCCGCATGATTGATGGAGCTGTAGAGGCGGGTCCGAATGCGGTATTTGCCTTTAAGCGCGAAGGGTATCACCGCTCCGATTTTGACTGGAAAGATTTTCAAGAATCCATTTCCTGGAAGGGTTTCCGAATGGTGGCGGCCAAGTATTGGAAAACGGGAATGGGTGAATTCTACCGTTCCTATTCAAAGGCGGCATTTACAAAAGCATTACAGGCATTGATTCCAGATATTCGTGAAGAAGATTTAGAGCCAGCTGAAGCGGGTGTTCGTGCTCAGGCATGCAGCCGCGATGGTGGATTGGTTGATGATTTTCTGTTTTCTGAATCTGCTGGAATCATTCACGTGCTTAATGCACCGAGTCCAGCGGCTACGTCCTCTTTATCTATCGGAACTACCATTGCCGATAAGGCCTTGGTTCAGTTGAAGGCATAAAAAAAGCCGACATCGTCGGCTTCTCTTCTCATCCCATAGTGGGTTTCTTGTATTAGTATGTTTTACTAGAAACGAGGTTACCTGAGGCATCCCATTGGTTCCAGGTACCACTGCGCTCTCCATCGGTATAGTGCATCTCAAACAACTTGTTTCCGGCATTGTCGAAAATCACCCATTCGCCATGTTTCATACCGTCTTTGAAGCTCGCTTTTCCAATAACGGTCCCTGTCTTGCTGTATTTGGTCCAAACACCAGATTTGGCACCAATGGTATAGTTTCCTGATTCCATGATTTCGCCAGACTCATAAAAGAATTTGGCTTGACCGATGATACGGCCTTCGATAACATTGAATTCCGATTGAACTGTTCCGTTCTCGTAGTGTGTTATATAGCGTCCGGAATATAGATTACCGTTCGCATCGTAAAATAGTTTTACGTCGTTACCATTGGTGGTAGCCATCGCTGTAAGAGCGAAAAACATGAATAGAAGTGTGAATAGTTTTTTCATGGCTTGTGCGTTTATTAAATCAAAGTTAACAATTAATTTGGTATAAATTAACAATTCGTTAACATTAATTCATAAAACATGCCAAATTACCTCCCGTGATGGGAAGTCTCCAAAATTATTTCCTAAAAATTAAAGGGAAGATTGTGGTTCTAATGAAATCGTTAATTTCTTAGAGTCTTTGTTTTCAGTGGGGTCTAGCTGAATTTGTTTTTCCTTATATGAAATGGTGGAAACAGAGAGATTTACTTTTCCATTTTTGGGAAAAGGAATTTCAAATTGACCATCTAAATTAGTGTAAAATACACCAGCATAACCTTGAACACGAACAGAGACTCCTGCAAGTGGTTCACCGCTCTCGTCCAAAATGATTCCTTCAAGTTGAACGGTTTCGTCTTTATCATTTCCAGCAAAGCTCGGCGAAGTGGCCAAGATGCTTAGCGAAAACAAACAGATAAAAAGGCGTTTCAGTGTCATAACTTGGAACAAAAGTATCGGCGCAATATTATGTGAATGTTAAGGAACTGTGACCGCCTTATGAAATGTTATAATATGAAGAAAATCAATTGAATAAAATTCAAAAAAATACAGAATTTGACGAGTTTCTACTTTAATTATCCGGGCAATGTTCTGGACAATGGTACAAATAAAAAAGACAGCCTTTTGGGCTGCCTTTTTATGGGTATTAGTTGATTTGAGTATTAAATGTCAATTTTCGCGTAGCGTGCATTGGCTTCAATGAATTCGCGGCGCGGTGCTACTTCATCACCCATAAGCATAGAGAATACGTGATCTGCTTCAGCAGCGCCGTCAAGGGTAACTTGTTTTAAGGTACGTGTAGATGGATTCATGGTCGTATCCCAAAGCTGCTCGGCATTCATCTCTCCAAGACCTTTGTAACGCTGTACGCCAACGCTTTCGATTTTTCCATCTCCAGCCATTTCTTTAATGGCAGCATCGCGTTGGTCATCGCTCCAGCAATAACGCATGTCTTTTCCTTTTTTCACCTGGTAGAGTGGAGGAGTAGCGATATACACGTGACCAAATTCGATGAGTTCTTTCATATAACGGAAGAACAAGGTGAGAATCAAAGTACGAATATGTGATCCATCGACGTCGGCATCTGTCATGATTACAATTTTGTGATAACGAAGTTTTTCGATGTTCAAGGCTTTATCGTCTTCTGGAGTACCAATAGTAACACCAAGAGCGGTAAACATGTTACGAATCTCTTCATTGTCGTAGATTTTATGCTCCATGGCTTTCTCTACGTTCAAGATTTTTCCTCTTAATGGGAGGATGGCCTGGAAGTTTCGGTTACGGCCTTGTTTGGCTGTACCACCTGCAGAATCTCCCTCGACAAGGAATATTTCGCATTTGTCGGCTTCACGCTCTGAACAATCGCTTAGTTTTCCTGGAAGACCTACACCACTCATTGCACCTTTACGTTGCACCATCTCACGTGCTTTACGTGCAGCATGACGTGCATTAGCCGCTAAAATTACCTTATCGATAATGCGTTTGGCCTCTTTTGGATTTTCTTCTAAGAAGTTATTGAGGGTATCACCAATACACTGGTCCACAGCGCCCATTACCTCGTTGTTACCGAGTTTGGTTTTTGTTTGTCCTTCGAATTGAGGCTCCGCAACTTTTACTGAAATCACACCGGTCAATCCCTCACGGAAGTCGTCTCCAGAAATCTCAAACTTGAGGTTTTTCAAGAAGCCTTCTTTCTCCGCATACGATTTAAGCGTACGCGTCAAAGCACGGCGGAAACCAGCAACGTGGGTTCCTCCTTCAATGGTATTGATGTTATTTACATAGGAATGCAGGTTTTCTGCATAGCCCGTATTGTATTGAAAAGCTGCTTCAACAGGAACACCTTGGCGTTCACCTTCTACATAAATAGGCTCAGGAATAAGGATTTCGCGGGTACCATCGATGTATTGAACAAATTCCTTCAATCCACCTTCTGAAAAATAAGTTTCCGATTTTACGGCACCTTTTTCATCTACTTCGCGCATATCTGTTAAGGTCAAACGGATGCCTTTATTCAGATACGCAAGCTCGCGCATTCTCTTTTGCAAGGTTTCGAACTTATAAACCGATGCATGGAAAATGGTATTATCCGGCAAGAAATGCACAATAGTTCCTCGTTTGTCCGTTTCGCCGATTACATCGACGGTAGTTTGAGGAATTCCTTTGGAGTAGGTCTGTTGGAAGATCTTTCCTTCACGGTGAACGGTTGCTGTAAGCTCAATACTCAAGGCATTCACACAAGAAACCCCCACACCGTGTAGTCCTCCAGATACCTTATAGGTGTCCTTATCGAATTTACCACCGGCGTGTAAAACCGTCATTACTACTTCCAATGCAGAACGCCCTTCCTTGGCGTGAATGCCTGTAGGAATACCACGTCCGTCATCTTCAACAGTAATGGAATTATCTTCTTCAATTACAACGGAGATATTTTTACAATAACCCGCTAAGGCTTCATCTATGGAGTTGTCGACAACCTCGTATACCAAATGATGAAGTCCGCGTTCGCCGATATCACCAATATACATGGCAGGGCGTTTTCTTACCGCCTCTAATCCTTCGAGAATCTGAATATTGTCCGCACCGTAGTCCGACCGATTTACTTGTCCTGAATCACTCATTGCTTCACTCAATTTTTCAAAGGGTAAAAATAGCTTAATCCCTTGTTAAATCTATGCTTTCGAGCGGTTTAAAAGGCTTACTTTTCCACAAAAAACGGTGGATTAGTCTCGGATAATTTTTGGAGAATCTTGTAGAAAATCGGGGCGCTCCATTCTCACGTTCCAAGAGCTCCCGTCAATAGGGTGTTTGAAGCCGATTGAAGCACTGCAGAGGTATAAGCGGTCGGCTTCTTTCCCTCCATAACGTTGGTCTCCTAGTAAAGGTGCTCCGATTGATGCCATATGGATTCTAACCTGGTGTGTTCGGCCTGTTTCCGTTTTGCATTGGTAGATATAAAATTCACCTACTTGCTCCAAATATTGAAAATGGGTTCGCGCTTCCTTCCCACCTTCGATGATGCCAATATTGAATGGATTGTCGGGATCTCGGCCCAATGGCGCATCCACGAGGCCTTTCTCCTGCGCTGACTTAGAAGCACTGGCCACAAAATAACTTCTGCGAATTTCTCCATTCCGCATTTGTGTCATCAAATATTCATAAGCCTCTTTGGTCTTGGCGCAAAGCATCAAGCCAGAGGTGCCTCTATCAAGTCGGTGAATGAGTCCGTTTTGTAATCCTGTTTGCTGGGTTTCCTGAAAATGCCAGGCAAGTGCATTTAATAAGGTGCCGTAGAAAACACCAAGTCCTGCATGACAAGCCATGCCACTTGGTTTTTGAACAATGAGCAGGTGTTCATCTTCATAGGCGATACGCAGGGGAATATTTTCGGGGAAGATTTTGGGTTGATCGAAATGGGTGGTATCCACTTCAACAATATCCCCTTTATGAAGGCCATGCTCGGCCACGACAATATCTCCATTGACTTTCACCATTCCTTTATGAAAGGCCACGTCGAGACGTTGCGGACTCATCTTTCGAATTCGACCTTGAAGGTAGGATGTGGCTGATCGTCCCTCGTAATTTCCAGGTATTTTAAAACTATGCTGACTCATCGCCAGGGACGATTCAAAATTTTATCACTTACCTGAATACGGCCCGTTTCCCATTTGTTATAATTTCGAATGGTATTACTGAGGTAGGGGGTTAATGGATTTAATTGATCGGCGTTGAACAGGCCAGACTGT
>JALRIQ010000086.1 GCA_023277325.1 Bacteroidia bacterium
CCTTGCGCTACGAGTTCCTGAGCCTCACGCACAATGGAGTAGGGGTCACGGCTTCTTTCTCTTCCACGTGTGAATGGTACTACGCAGAAAGAACACATGTTATCGCAGCCACGCATAATGGAAATAAAGGCATTGATACCATTGCTATTCAAACGAATCGGAGCAATCTCGGCATAGGTTTCTTCTCTGGATAGCAGCACATTTACCGCCTTCTGGCCGTCGTCTACTTTGGCCAATAAACCAGGAAGATCACGGTAGGCATCTGGTCCGACAACTAAATCGACGAGTTGATTCTCATCCAATAATTTGGTTTTAAGTCGCTCTGCCATACAGCCAAGAACGCCAACAATGAGGTCGGGTTTATGCTTTTTAACTCCTTTCAGGGCCTTAAGACGGTGCCAGATTTTATCTTCGGCATTTTCACGAATCGCACAGGTATTCAGGAAGATGATATCGGCATCTTTTTCCTGCTCCCAGGTTTGGTATCCGTTTTCTTTCAGGATAGAGGCAATCACCTCCGAATCAGCCAAATTCATGGCGCATCCATAAGATTCGATATACAGTCGCTTTGAAGCGGTTTTTGTGGGAGCAAACAGCATTTCCATAAGGGGCGCAAAGATAGGGAAATAAGGTGAAGTCAATCGACTTGTCGATGGATCGACTTATCGACATTGCGACTAGTTCACAATTATTCACTCAAAAATGGCTATTAATTTTTCTGGGATTCAGAATTAGCGAGGCTGCTCTTCTTTTCTCTTAAGTCAATGAACATCTTGTTCTTTTTGATGGTTCTGAATTAAACAGTTCGTAAAGTCGAAATCTCGTAAAGTCGACCATTCAATGAAGCACTTTGGCACAAAATATGTCACTACATTAAATGTATATACAATAAATTGAATCATGAAACGTAACCAATTTTTAAAATCTGTGCTTGCTGGAGCCTCAGCGCTGAGTATACCAGCGATTTTGAAGGGCAAGGAAGGGGAGAAGCTGGAGCAAGTAGGATTCGAACATTTACCAACAAAGGAGATAAAAACAATGAATACCATCATCCATCGCGCTGCAACGCGCGGACATGCCAACCACGGATGGTTAGACAGTCACCACACCTTTTCATTTGCAAGCTACATGAATCCCGAGCGCATGCATTTCGGCGCATTGCGTGTATTGAACGATGATATCATTCAGGGAGGTACCGGATTTGGAACGCACCCGCATTCCAATATGGAAATTGTATCCATACCGCTTGATGGCGCATTGGAACATAAAGATAGTACGGGAAGAGAGCGTGTTATCGATACTGGCGATGTACAAATTATGAGTGCCGGACGTGGTATTTACCACTCGGAATACAACCATAACAAAGACAGAGCAAGTAACTTCCTTCAAATCTGGGTATTTCCAAAATTTGGCGATATCGAGCCACGCTACGACCAAAAACGTTTTGAGAAAAAAGACAGACAGAATAAATGGCAGACTGTCGTGGCACCTGACAAAGATTCAGCACTTTGGATCAACCAAGACGCCTGGTTCAACTTAGCGGAATTGGACAAGGGCAAAAGCCTCTCTTATACCAAAAACCTTGACAGCTCTGTGGTTTACCTCTTCGTGATTGAAGGTGCAGTAACCCTAAATGGAGAAACCCTCAATAAACGCGACGGAATGGGAATCCTTTCCGGAGATATCAAGGACCTCAAAGCCTCAGAAAACGCAAGCCTACTCTTAATGGAAGTGCCAAACATCGAATAAACCGCAGGGGCATATAATTATCTGCTCCGACCAAATAAAGAATAACAACACTATGACAACTCAAGGACAAACCGTATGGGCAATTGACCCTACACACTCAGAAATTCAATTCAAAGTAAAACACTTGGTAATCTCTACTGTAACCGGTTACTTCCGCAGTTTTGAAGGAGCTTTGGCTAACGCTAAAGAAGACTTTTCAGATGCGAAAATTCACTTTAGCGCAGACATCGACAGCATCGATACCAATAACGAACAACGCGATGGACACTTGAAATCAGATGATTTCTTTGGTGCTGAAAATTTCCCAAAACTGACTTTCGAATCCACTTCTTTCACCAAGACTGGAGAAGATACTTTCGACCTCGTTGGAAACATCACCATCAAAGGCGTAACAAAAGAAATCAGCCTAAAAGCAGAACTAGGTGGAATGGCCGTGGATCCTTACGGAAACCAAAAAGCTGGTTTTGAAATCAACGGAAAAATTAACCGTAAAGAATTTGGACTTAGCTGGGATGCTGTAACTGAAGCAGGCGGTGTCGTAGTAAGCGACGAAGTTCGTTTGCACCTCAACGTGCAAATCAACAAGCAAGCATAATTGCAAACTCATTGGTTCAGGTCGGCACGGTATGTGTCGACCTTTTTTTATAATCTTGTATAGCCATGTATTATTTTCAAGTGTATAGCAATTTGCCGGAACTGACGGAAGAGATGATGGAGAAAATTCCTGCGCACCGCAAGAAAATTGATCGTTTACTCAGTATGGGACGATTGGTGTCTTATGGTGTATCCGCAGAAAGAGACGCATTATGGATGACTTTCTATGCAACAGATGAATTGGCAGTCATGGATATCATAGCTGATTTACCGCTTAGTGAATTCCTTAATCCGGAAATTACTCCGCTTATGTTTCAGCTAACGCCAGACTTGGTAACCACGCCTTCATGGAATTAACAGAATGAAACGAAAAATTTCTGCGCGCTACCACCTGTTTGTTTTTGTGTTTCTTGTAGCGACTCCCTTGAGTTTTATTCTCTCTGGAATCAATACATTCTTGCACTTTGATGGACCAGACCGCATTTTAATCTGGATGCAAAATTGGTTGATCAGCTTTATTATGGTTTACCCCTTAGCGCTCATTTTTGTCCCAATTGCCCGAAAACTAATTATCAAAATTGTTCATTATGAATAAATGGTTCGCCATTGATAGCTGGAAAGGAGACTTAGTTTTACTCATAGCCCGACTCACACTTGGAGGAGGGATGGCCTTGGCTCATGGACTTTCTAAATTTGAAAAGCTCATGGCTGGGGGAGAGATTAAATTCTATTCCTTCCTCGGACTAGGCGCTGAAATATCATTGGGTTTAGCCGTTTTTGCTGAATTTTTTGCTTCCGTTTTTCTGGCCATTGGCTTCTATACCCGCTTTAGTTTAATACCGCTTATCATTACTATGGCAGTAGCGGCATTCGCTGTTCATGGCGGTGATCCATTCTCAAAAATGGAGAAGTCATTGCTCTATTTGGTGACCTACCTCATCCTTCTTTTTGTAGGTCCCGGTAAATTTTCACTCGACTACCTGCGCCAATCCAGAAAATAATCAGATACTTTTGTCCTGTGTCGCGGCAGGGATTTTATAAAGTTGTATTCTGGTTGCTCTTCATCCTCATTCTGGAGGAATCCATTCGTTATGCATTTCGTGTGGGTGACTTCGTTGGATATGCCATTGCCGGCGATTATGCCTTACATGGAAAAGATCTCTACAGTCATTGGTTGAACACCTGGCCACCGCTTTTTTCTATTTTTTGCATTCCCATTTATTACCTCGACGCATTTTCTCCAAGCTTAGTGCGTTTGCTTTGGCAATTAACAAGCCTGGCTGCGTTCATGTTGGCTTTTAAACGCTGTGTTTGGCTATTTCAGGGTAAGCGTTTGGCTTGGTTTAATGCAAAAACACCGGGCAGTTTGCGACCTTACGATCCCGTAATTCTTCTTCCATTTGCTTTGGTATTTAAGTACCTGCTCGATAATGCTGCCAATATTCAAATCAATGTGATTATGCTGGCCTTATGTGTTGAAGCGGTTTATCAATGGAAAGAAAAAGACCGTACCGTGTTAGCAGCTTTTCTCATTGCGCTCACCCTCAGCCTGAAAGTATACACGCTCTTCTTCTTTGTGTGGTTTATCCTCAATAAGCAATTCCGTTTTGTGGGATTTACCTTGCTTTTTGTGGCGGTGTTAAACCTACTTTGTTTTGTCCTCTATGGGCCAGCATTGGCGGCAGATTACTACGTTCATTGGTGGAAAGAAATCGCACAAGG
>JALRIQ010000087.1 GCA_023277325.1 Bacteroidia bacterium
CCCTTGAAGAAGGGAGTCATATTTCAGTCGGTACGCGAAACGATTTGTATTACGAAAACACACCCACCAAAAGAACCTTGATTTCGAAGTTCCTGCGTTGGATGCTGCGTCGGGTATTTCGTTTGCCCATCACCGATACCCAGTGCGGACTAAAAGCCTTTAACCAAAAAGGTCGGGAGGTATTTATGCAGACCCGCATTGAGCGCTTTCTTTTTGATATGGAGTTTATCGCGCTTTCCAGCCGCACCGAAGGTATTGAGATGCGCCCAGTGGCAGTAAGCCTGCGAAGTAATATTCAGTTTTCTAAGATGAACGTGAGAATTCTCATCACAGAATCGGTAAATTTATTCCGCATTTTCTGGCTAACCCATTTTCGCTAATGACCTTTTTAAAGGCTCCTTTTCTGTCGTTTGTGCTCAGCGTTTTGCTGCTCAGTCTCTTTTTCGGCGACGAGCTCAGCAATCCAAACAGCTACTTCATGTCAGAAGCTGGAGATGGCTATAAAAACTACTACACCTTTGCCTACCACCAGCAATACGACAGCAGCTTCAGTCATTTTGGTGGAATGGCCTATCCCTATGGAGAACAAATCGTGTTTACCGATGGACAGCCCAGCCTTGCTCTATTTAGTTGGCTATTTCAAGGTGCCAGCGACCACAGCATTGCTCTGATCAATTTACTTCTGATTCTGGGAATTGGACTTTCCGCCTGGATTCTGACCAAACTATTTATCCGCTTCGGTATGACCCGTGGTGGCAGCCTATTTGCGGCTACTGCCATCGCGTTGATGAGTCCGCAGATCATGCGCTTTTCAGCTCATTATGCTTTGGCCTATTGTTTTGTAGTTCCCTGGTTCATTTATGTGGCTTTTCTATACGTGGAGAAACCCTCTTATAAACGTGGATTCTGGGTATTCCTCTGCCTAATATTTATCACAGGACTTCACCTCTATTATTTCCTTATGGCTGCTTGCTTTATCGGAGCCTATTACCTCATCGAGGCCTTCCGGAGAAAAAATCAATCCATCTGGAAATATGCTTTGGCCTTTGGGGTGCAAGTAATATTACCATTCATCCTGTATATGTTATGGATGAAGTCGACCGACCTGGTAACGGATCGTCCGTCGATACCTTATGGCATGCTCGAATACATGGCGCTATGGGAGGGTGTATTTCTGCCCTACTACTTCTACCACGATTCAGCCGTTTTTCAAGCATTGGATGTGCGCAAAGTGAATTCTGAAGCCTTGGCCTATGTGGGCTGGCCCGCAACGCTCTATTTTGTTTACTTCTTACTTAGCCGAATCAAATTCCTCTTTCAGAAAAGACCAAAATTGAGTCTTTATAAAGGTCACGCCATTTTCATTGCCGGCTTTTTCGTTTTCTTATTTGCGGCAACTCTACCCTTTCTCATGCATACTCCTTTCGGAGAAAAGTATGGAGGACCCTTGCTTCAATTCAGGAGTTTAGGACGTTTGAGCTGGGTATTTTATTATGCCTTAAATATTTTCATGTTTGTGCAATTGGCGGGCACCCGAAAACGTATTGGGTTGATTTTAAGCAGCCTGGCTACGGTTATTCTCTTTCTTCAAGGACTTCACTTCAACACGGAATATTGCCAGGAGCTCGGAAAAAAACGGTATACCTATGCGGGCGTTGAAGAGCTGTCGTCCTACTCAAACCATGTGCTATTTCCGTTGCCATTTTTTCATTTGGGTTCAGAAAACCTAAGCACCAAACATGAAGACGAATACTTGGCTGAACCCATCATGTCGATGAGCCTGTCAAGCGGAATTCCTACCTATGCTTGTATGATGAGCCGAATATCCCTCAGCAATACATTGAACGCCTTGGAAATGGCCTATAATCTTTCTGGTCCTTTAATGGAATCAGAAAAAGCATGGATGGTGGTCAAGGCCCCTTCTTACTCCAACAGGGTTTCCTTGCTTCTTCCAAATAAGGGTAATTTTATGATGGATAGCCTTGAGGCTTATTCTGTAAAAGGAGCAGAATGGCTAAAATGGAAATCCTTGCAGCGAAAACCCGATAGCCTCCTCAATCAAGGTGTGTTTTATGCGGGTTTTGAAAATGCAAGCGGACAAGGTATTGCCGGATCCGAAGGAATTAATTTCTCCAGAAACGAGCAGGTAATCCTCTATGAAGGTCCTGGGTTCACGGATACCGTTGATTTATGGTATTGGCTGGATGCTCAACACGACGGCTTTCGCTTTTTTCACCTCAAAATCGAGAATCTGGAAACCGGCGAAAGCTGGCAGCATGAGGCAGGAAGTAATTTCGACAATGTAATGGAGGGCTTCGCTCGGGTGCATATTGGTCAGCAATTGCTCAATTTCCCATGCCGAATCAGCATTTTCAATAATGGCCCATTGGATGAAAACTTCTCTGTGGATGAGTTTTTAATTCAACGCAGTGGAACGTCATTTTGCTATCCCTTAAATGGGTACCAATTCACTGAAGAATTTGTTTTTAAGCCGGTTCGCTAAGCGTATTATTCTGCTTTTGAAGTCCGAGAATTTCTTCGACAATAATTCGATTATTGGATAGGCGTGGCACTTTATGTTGACCACCCAATTTACCGCGAACACTCAGCCAATACCGGAAAGATCCACGCTCCAGGCAAACCAATTTAGGCGCTTTTAATGCCATATCTTTATGCCGCTTGGCCTCATAATCCGAGTTGACTTCCTTTAATGTGCTGTCGAGCACTTCCATAAAGTGGGCTTCACTTGCCGGTGCCTGCTCAAACTCGATAAGCCATTCATGCCCTGCATCCGCCCCTTCTTCCATATAAACTGGAGCCGCTGTATAGTCGGAAACAATCGCATGAGTAGCTTCACAGGCTTTGGCAATAGCTCTTTCTGCATTTTCTATCACCAACTCTTCGCCGAAGGCATTGATAAAAAGCTTCGTTCTTCCTGTTATATTAAAACGATAAGGTTTTGTTCCGGTAAACTTGAGTGTATCTCCGATGATATAACGCCATAAACCAGCGTTTGTGCTGATTATTACCGCATAGTTCACGCCTGTTTCGACTTCCCAGAGTGGAATGGCCTTAGGATGTTCGTCAAAAATTTCTTCCGCTTTTACAAATTCAAAGAAGATTCCGTATCCAGGCATGAGGTACATATCGTGTACATTCATCTCTCCCTGTATACCAAAAAATCCTTCTGACGCATTGTAGGATTCCAGGTATTGAATGCCTTTGGATGGCATCAGTCTTTGAAACCTTTCGCGGTAAGGAGTAAAACTTACACCGCCATGAATATAAAGTTCCAGGTTAGGCCAAATTTCATGAAGATCCCGTTTACCCGTCATTTCGAACAAACGTTCTATTAGCACCAAGGTCCAGGTAGGAACCCCGGAAATGCTTGTTACATCTTCATTCACCGTGGCTAGCGCCATCTTTTCGAGCTTCTCTTCCCACTCTTCCATCAATGCGATGGACTTATCCGGAGTGCGAAGAAACTCTACCCAAAATGGGGTATTTGCTAGAACAACGGCGGATAAATCGCCATAAAAGGAGTTCTCTGAAAAGGTATTGACCTTATGCGAACCACCAATTACAAGGCTCTTTCCATTGAACATTTCTGTCTCCTGAAAGCTATTGCAGTACATAGTCAATACATCCCGGCCACCCTGATAATGGCATCTATCCAAGGCTTCAAAACTCACCGGAATGAACTTGCTCTTATCTGAAGTCGTACCACTCGATTTTGCAAACCAGCGTATATCAGAATGCCAGATAATGTTCTGTTCACCGCGCATAGTGCGCTCTATCAAAGGCTTGATTCCTTCGTAGTCAAGGATAGGAACCCGTTCTCTAAAGTCTTCGTAGCGTTCTATGGATTTGAAATCGTATTTCTTCCCGATTTCGGTATTCTTCGCATCACCAACCAGTGACATTAAGGTTGCCTGCTGCACGTCGTTGGCCAAACGAATTTGTGCCTCCAGCTCTGGCCAGCGCTTCTTAAAATACCAGGAGAAAAATGACGACTTGAGCGACATGGCTACTAAGTTAAGTGGATTTTCACATTTATTTGAGCCAAGTAGGCCCCAAAACTAATTTGGTGACTGCAAACGCGTAAAAAAGTCAATCACCAACTTTTGGGTAGGAACAAATGCATCCAATGGCAAGCCTTCTGCCTTATCCCCTGGATCGTGATAATGTCCGTATTCTCCCATTTGATAAAGGAAAAAGCAGGGAACCCCTTGTTCGGCAAACCAGTAATGATCGCTATTTGCGGCTTTTCCTCTGCGTACCAATTTCGAGAGGTATTTGCCTTGCTCATTCACTTCCAGAAGAACAACATACTCCGCTTCAAAGAGGGTAGCATTCACCGCCGTAATTCCATCTTTTCCTGTTCCTTCTAAATCCAGATTCATCAGAAAACGGATTTTTTTCAAATCGATAGGACTATGCTCTGTGAAATATTTTGAGCCCACAAGTCCTGCTTCCTCTGCAGTAAAAGCCACAAAAACTACGGTAAACGGCTGCGGATTTTTTCCATAATAACGTGCAAGCTCAAGCATCATTGCCGTGCCACTTGCATTGTCGTTAGCTCCCGGGAACATGGTTTCTTTCCCCATCATACCTAGATGATCATAATGGGCAGTAATGAATAAAAAGGAATCCTTGAATTGAGTGCCAGGAACCATTCCCCAGACATTCTTCGCTTTGAACCGTTTCACCAATTTGGCATCGATATCCAGCGTAATCATGCTATCCGCATCTTGAACGGCTTCTGTTATGCACTCTAAAGTGAAATATACTGCCTGCTCACGGGCGACTGTCCAAATAATATTCCGTTTGGATTTTATGATAACTCCCTTGGCTTTCAACTGATTGTATTGCACGAGTTTATATCTACGGTCAATCACTGATTCTGTGAAAGTCATGGTATCCAGCACTACAATCGTTTGTGACAAATCTTCTGATTTCAATTTTTCAAAGGCCACATCATATTCCAAATCATCGAGATGAATATGGCGTAATCTAAATTCCCCCTGAATCGATGAGGAAGAGGCTTTAACCAGGTAATCGCTTCCTGGATTTAAGGTTCGGCCATTTACCTTGACCTCCATGGCGGATGGGAAGGTATTCACAGACATGCGAAAAGGCTGGTACCACCCTTTCTCCAAGGGTTGCAATCCAGCCTTTTCGAATTCCGTTTTTATATAAGAGGCGGCGAGATCTAATCCGCCATTCACATAACCTCGCCCAGATAATGGAGCACTGCAGAGGTATTCGATATCTGCATTTATTTGAGCATGAACCCCGAAGGCTCCAAATAGTGAGATGCCTATAAGGCAAAGGAAATTAATGCGCTGCTTCAGCCACATGAATTTCAAAATACTCCATCACCTGATTGGCCAAGAGCTTTTTGCAGGCATTTTCTGCTAATGCTTCTGCTGCATTTGCATCAGCGGCTTCCAATTCCAAGGTAATGCGTTTTCCAACACGTACTTGATCAATTGCTGTCAAGCCTATACTTTTCAAGCCATTGGAAACTGCTTTTCCCTGAGGATCCAAAAGCGCCTTATGAGGCATTACATTAATTTCAACCAGGTATTTCATTATTTTTCAATTGATTGTCGATAACAGAAACAAGTATGTATAGCGGCACTAAGGCTGCCAGACCTGCAAATTTAAACACAAACAAGCTGATTCCCATCCCTATTAATAAAAGATAGGCCGCCCAATTTGCTTTAAATCCCCAACTTTTAAATTTTAAGGAGAGCAAAGGAAGTTCGCTGACTAACAGAATGCTTGATAAAAGGGCAATAGCGGCCAGAACATAAGGGTTAATCCACGTTTCCTGCACCCAAAGAGGATTTGCTTCAATCAGAAAAGGAACAGAAGCTATCCAAAATGCGTTAGCAGGAGTAGGTAGGCCCAAAAAACTAGAAGTTTGCCGAGTGTCGATATTGAATTTTGCCAAACGTAGGGCTGAAAAAATTCCAATAATTAATGGAAAATAGACCACCGCCAGTGGCGCAGACTGACCAAAAGGCCAAGCCGTTAATTGATCCGAAATTTGAAACAACATCATACCTGGCACTACACCGAAAGTCACGACATCCGCCAGCGAATCCAGCTGTTTCCCAAAATCTCCAGCAACTTTCAATAACCGCGCAGCAAATCCATCAAAAAAATCCAAAACCCCTGCAATAAAAATACAGTATGAGGCAGGAATAAGCTGTCCTTCGCCCAAATAAACCAGGGCGAGTATCCCGCAAAAGAGGTTACCAGAGGTAATGAGATGGGGAATAAATTTCATCTGGCGACAAATATACAGCAGGAATATGCATCGCCCTTCTTTCTCTTTGCTTAAATTTGAGAGCCAAGGCTGTATCATGACCAAAAACCAGCAAGCTAATCCTAGCATTGACTTTCAACGCATTCTCGAAGCATCGAGCCTGCCGGTTGCCCTATGTATGATCGACGGCAGCTCCACTTTTTTGAATGATGCGTTCTCCGCCTATTTCCGAGATGGGAAAAAAGGAAATGAAAATATTGCCAAGCGTTTTGTGAGCGAGGACAATTGGGAACAAATTATCGAGAGCATTCGGAAAACTGGCGACTGGGATTCCTATGCCATTCTCAATAAAGACAATGGCGATGAGATTGTTTTAAAAATTAAGGCAAGCTTGATTGAGCTGTCAAAAAAAAACGAAATCATTGCGCTCTACTTCACTGAAACCAATGAAGCAAGACGACGTGTCTTTCGTCAGGGGCAACTCCTAAAAGCGGCCAGTGAATCTTCCACGGCACTGATTAATACGGAAAACCTCCAAGAGAGCCTTTATCAGGTAGCCGAATCCCTCGGGAAAGGCGTTCAAGCTGATCGATGTTATATTTTCGAGAGCACTTTCTTACCCGATTCGGATCAAATATATGCCAGCCTCGTTACACAATGGTCGCGTTATCCTGAACTTGACAAAGCAGAAAATGTAAGCATGATTAGCTATACCATTTTCCAAGGTTTTTATGAAGCCCTATTGGAAGATGAACCTTATAGCCGAACCCGCGAACAACTCGAGGGGCATTCTAGGAAATACCTCGAAAAACGCCAAATCTACTCCTTCATTTGCCTACCCATCTATAAAGATGAAGCCCTCTGGGGTTTTATGGGCTTTGACGATTGCCAATCTCCCCGACAATGGGACGAACAAGAAATTGCCAGTTTACGACTGCTTACAAATGGACTTTCATCCGTAATCAGCAATGTGCAGCTTCGCTCTGATTTATACTTGAATAATGTTCAATTAGAATCAGCAATTCGCGCGTCCAAAGACAGTTTGTGGGATTATGATGTAAGGAAGGAAAAAATCTATTACTCGCCTCAGTTCATGGAGCTCCTTGGTTATACTGCCAATGAATTAGAGGGTTCTTTAGGAGATCTCGAGACCTTTGTTCATCCAAAAGATGTCTATAAAATCTATAAAAGGCTTCAATATGTAGTAAGCGCTGGCCAGGAGATTCGCGGTTTCGAAATCCGACTCATCCATAAAAGCGGAAGTCTTGTATGGATTCGCATTACTGCCAGACCAACTACCGACTTAAATGGCCACACACTGCGTATATCTGGCTCGAATACAGATATTACTCTGGAAAAACTCTATGAAACCAGGATTGCAGAGAGTCAGGAGCGTTATATCGAACTGGTCGACAACCTTCGTGAAACCGTATTCCAATTAAATAAATCAGGGAAAATTATCTTCCTAAACGAAGCATGGAACCTGATCAGTGGCGCTTCCCTTTCCGATAGTATGGGCAAACCCTTCCGTTCCTATATCATCCAGGAGGACCAAGGAAAATTCGAGGCGGTACTCAATCACCTGCTCACCCATAAAAACGATTACCGAAGCTGCCTGGTGCGGATTACAGGACAAGGCGATGAGGTAAAATGGGCAGAGATTTTTGCACGAAGCTTTTTCAAAAAAGGAAATGAGCCCTATATCCTAGGGACCATTATCGATGTAAGCCAACGGCAGTTTACAGAGCAAAGACTGATAGAAAGCGAAACACGTTACCGACTGATTTCAGAAAACATTAGCGATTTGGTCACCTTGCAGGATGAGCTTGGCAAATTTGTCTATGTCTCTCCTTCTGTTCGCACGATATTAGGATTAAACGAAGATCAGATTCTAGGAAACACCCCCCGGCAAATTTGGAAAGAAGAACAAATTTTGAATACCGCCTGGGAACGTGACCTCTTCGATGCAGGAACAGAAAACAGAAAAAGCTATGCCTTTTCGAAGGCCAATGGAACTCCAATTTGGCTCGAAACTGTGCGCTCTATCGTTTATACCGACAATGATGAACGTTTTATTATTCAATCCACAACAAGGGATATTTCTGCTTTTAAAGAAGCTGAACTAAGTCTTAAAACAGCCTTAGATAAACAGCGGGAATTGAACGAGTTGAAGTCGAACTTTATTAGCATGGCTTCTCATGAATTTCGCACTCCGCTTACCACAATTCGTTCCAGCATACAGCTCTTGGAAGAATATGGAAAGTCGGCTCCTGAAGAGCAGAAGCTTAAAATGAGCAAACATTATTCGCGCATTAAAGAGCAGATTGAACGGGTTACCCGATTAATGAATGATGTGCTAACATTAGGCAAGTTTGATGCAGGGAAAACGCCTTTTAATGCGAAACCTCATGACTTGTTTAAGTTCTGTGAAGAGATTATCTCTGATCACTTTTCAAATACCTCGGATGGAAGAAAAATAAAACTGAGTCAGCGAGGGCCTGCGCGCACCATGTTATTCGATGCCAGTTTATTATCGCATGTGCTTTTGAACCTACTTTCCAATTCATTAAAGTATTCAAATGGTCGTCCCGACCCGGAATTAGACATTGTTTTTGAAGAGGAAAAGGTGTCTCTATTTGTACGTGATTTTGGAATTGGTATTCCAGAAGAGGATATTAGACTTGTTTTTCAATCTTTCTTCCGTTCTAAAAACGCAATTGACGTCCCGGGAACGGGGCTAGGGTTAGTTATAACAAAAGAATTTGTAGAATTGCATAAAGGAAACATTTACATCCAAAGCGAAATCAACAAGCAAACGGAAGTAATTGTAGAACTCCCTATCAACTAAAAATATGGATCGAATCTTACTCATTGAAGACGAGCTCGACATCAGAGAGAACCTCTCGGAACTTTTTGAAAACAGAAGCTTCACTGTCTTCACCGCTGAAAATGGCAATGTAGGTTACGAGAAGGCTCGTGAGATAATTCCTGACGTGATCATTTCTGATGTTATCATGCAGGTAATGGATGGCTTCGAGTTTCTGGAGGCTGTTAAAAATGATGCACGAACCATGCATATACCCGTTATCATGCTTACCGCCAAAAGTATGCTCGAGTCGAAGATTCAGGGATTAAGAATTGGAGCGGATGATTACGTGACTAAGCCATTTGAATTCGAAGAACTTCTTGCCCGCGTGCAGTCGGCCATTCAAAATAGACAACGTGTCCTTCAAAAAATTAAGATCTCTCCGAGTGAAAGAGATGTTGAATCTAAAGACGATGTATTCCTGCGCAAGGTGATTACGGCTGTAGAGAAGAATATTGATAATTTTAACTTTTCTATTGATGATTTGGCGCGGGAAATCGGCTACAGCCGGTCATCCATCCAAAAGAAAATCAAAATACTCACAGGGAAAACCACTTCTCAGCTCATCCGTGAGTTCCGTTTGGAAAGGGCGCGTCAACTTATCCAACAAGATGCAGGATTCCTAAGCGAAATTGCATTGGCTGTAGGCTTTAATAGCTTGAGTTATTTCAGCAACAGCTACAAGGAATACTTCGGTGTTCCACCAAGCAAAATCAAGAACCTACACTAGGTTTTCCCCTAGTGTTGCACCAGTAATTTCGTGGCTTTAAATCCAGTTCCCTGGATATAATAAATTCCGGTTTTTAATCCATCGGTTGGGAGGGAGGCACCATTCTTATGCACTTTGCTAAGCACCAATCTGCCCTGTCCGTCGTAGATGCGAATTTCTTGCGATGCACCAAGTCGTTCATCCCATCGGAGGCTCACGTGTTGATTTGCTGGGTTTGGATAAACCATAGCGCTCAGGTTCTCTTTCTCCATTAAACCAACCGCATCAAACGCTGGAATTTGTTTACCATAAGGCTTGATACGTGCAGTAAAGGCACCACGACCATGGGTATAAATAAAAAGCCTTCTATCCGAAGGACGAACACGAACCATGTCGACCACCACATTTGGAATAGCATCTTCCTGGAACCAGGTTTGGCCGCCATCTGTGGTATAAAATAAACCGCGGTCCGTTCCTGCAAAGAAAACAGAATCTGCGGCTGCAGGGTCCACATCTATCCAGTTTACGGGCATACCAACTGGCAAATTCCCACTGATATCAATAAATTCCGGCGTGTCCGAATCTGCTTTAATCACCTTCCATACACGTGATTCATCCGCGTAATTCACAAAACTCATGTAGAGTTCGGTATGATTCACTGGGTTTGGCGTAATGCAACCAATCCAACTCGAAAATAAGTTCTTGGGCATAAAGCCTCGGAGATTTTCTTCCTGGCCTATTTTTGTTCGACGCACATTTTTAATGCGGTAAAAAAGCGCATTGCTCCCCCCGATATAAACCGTTGGGTTAAGTTGGTTCGTGATTCCTACTGAGAATGGTTGAATATTCGTACCAATATTGATTTCATCCGTTATAGCATCGAATAATAAGCCACCATTTACAGACAGGTATACTCGTTTTTTAGTGGGATATACCACCATTTCACCATCCTGTGGGTTGATGCCATATGGGTGGATAAACCAGGCACCATCATCAACTTCTTTATCGCTATCCGCATCAAAATCGTTGAGGATGTCTAGAGTAGTCAACTTATCACTGCCAAATCCATCAACCCGGAAAATGCGCCCATTCTGAAAAGAAAGGTAAGCCAAAGAAGGTTCCTGTTGGCTAATTTCCGTGTAGGACCCATCCGCACCATAAGCCTTTTTGAAAGTATCATTTCCGTTGAGGGTAAATTGAGTTCCATTATCTTGATAGCCGCCCATGATGGTCATACCCTCCGGAGCAAAAGTCCCCGTATAATATTGGGTAATGTTCAAGCCCCAGTTGAGGTCATCATGTCTATTGAGTTCACTCCATTTATAAGCATGCACTCCTCCATCATTTCCGATAATCATTAAATCTTTATCGTCTGGATGCTGAACCATGACATGGTAATCAGCGTGTGAGTTTTTCGCGAAATCCCATGTACTTCCGCCATCTATTGAATGCATGAGGTTCACGGATCCGATTATGACTTTCGAAGGATCGTTTTGTTTTACCTCCATGGCAAGGCAATACCATGTAAAAGGATAACTTCCACCCTGTGTTGCAGGGTTCGTTCTTTGCTGCCATGTTGCTCCTTGATCCTGACTTCTATAAAACCCTATTAAGGCATTATTGCTATTATTTGCAACAGCAGCATACACCCAGTTTGGTTGTTCTTTGCAATAAGCCAACTCAATTCTTCCCACGGTGCTTCCGCTTGGAATACCATTATCCACTAACACCCAAGAACCATCAT
>JALRIQ010000088.1 GCA_023277325.1 Bacteroidia bacterium
TTTTCCTCCATGCCTCTTAGCGGTCTCCGCTACAATGAAAAGTCCGAGTCCTGTACCGCGATGCACCTGCGTGAAGGCATCACCGCGACGGTAAAATTTTTTGAAAATGTGTTTTTTATCGGTGTTGGGTATTCCTGGTCCTTCGTCGCCAACCTGGATTAAAGCGTGGCGCTGATTTTTGCGAAGTGCAATAAAAATGGATTCGTCCTTTCCTCCATATTTAATTGCATTACTCACTAAGTTGGATAGACTGAGCCGTAGACTTAATGCATCAATTTCAGTTTCAAGATCCTCCATGATAGCGTAATCAATCAAAAGTTCATCTTGGTAATCCAATTTGAACATGTCTATTTCTTCCCTCAACCATGTACCGAGATTTACCCGCTCTTTTGGGGCTTGATAGGTATTGGTGTCCAACTGATTGGCAATCAATAAAGATTCTACCAATTCCAGTTGATGTGAGGTATTATGAATGCCCGAGCTACTCAACTCTTCAATTTTATCTTGAGCCAATACATGTTTGCGCAGGGTCTCGAACAAAATCCTCGAAGTAGCGATTGGTGTTTTCAGCTCATGCGTGACAGAAATCAGGAAATTACTTTGCTGTTGATTTAGGTTGATTGCATCCACCAAACTTTTGTAAATCCAGATGAAGCCGATGAACAATAGACTAAAAAACAGCCCGCTTTCTCCGATGAGCCAAAGACGATTTGTCCTTGCTTCGGCATCGATTTCATAAAGCACCTCGCGTTTTGGCTGTATGGAAACATGGTGGGCCGAAGCCGTGAATTGCAGCGCGGGAAAGCTTTGTGCTATTTGGTTCCAACTTTCTTTGGATATAGATTTATCATTTTGTGGGATACTCGAAGTGAAATCGAAGTCAAGGTTTTTTTGTTCTTTGCTCGCTAAAAGTAGCTGGTTTTGTGCCTGCTCCACCTCTGCAAATAGCAGCTGTTTTTGCATGAGCAGATTTGCTTGTTGCAGTCGATCGAGTTGAACTACCCACCAGATAAAGCAGGCAGCAGTGAATACAAGGAGCAGAAGAAAAAAACCGCGTGATTTCATGCTATGCCAGATGCCTTAGTTTGTAGATTTTCCTGTAGTATTGCACGTTCAGGATGAGTATGGAATTGCCCGAATTCAGTCTTTCCCAATTGGCCTTGCGAAATGGGCAGGACCGCCCGGAAACCTGGGTGGCTTACCGCGGACTTATTTACGACGTGAGCCACAGTCGGCTTTGGAGCGATGGGAAACATTACGAGCATTGGGCTGGACAGGATCTGACTTCTGAACTGAAAGACGCCCCGCATACCGCAGAGGTATTTACGCGCATGGAGATTGTGGGGAAGTTGAAAACGTATCATGGTTCTTTGGATTAAAAGGGAAGGAACCCCAGGCGTACCCAGGGTTCCTATCGCACTCATGAAGACAACACTAGTAGCTTAAGGTTAAGCGTATTACTTGGCTGGTTCCGTCAGCGCCTGTTACTTTCAGCAAATACATGCCGGGATCCGCAAGCGATTTAAGCGGAATTTCAAGGCGATTTGTACCTTCAATTAAGGCCCACTTGCTGCGGTAGATTTCTTTGCCCTGCATATCATACAAGATCAAATCACGAACCCCATTTGTTCCACTAACCGCTTCAATGGTCACGATATCGCTGCTTGGGTTGGGGTAGGCATTGAGTTGTTGAAGGCTGTTATTACCGGCTACTTCATATACCTCTGGAGTAAGGGTAATTTCCTTCTTGCTATCAGGATAAATACGAGGGAAGCTAAAGCATGCGGTATTCATGGCTGGTAATACAGTTCCATTGAGGAGCACTGGGGCACCATTCGGACTGATTCCACCATAAGAGGTAAGCATATACAAGCTACCACTTCCAGCACCGATTCCACTGGCAGGCAAATGAGAGAAGTAATTTCCACTTGCGTCCAGAAGGTTATTCGGAATATAGGAGGCTGATGCAGTCAATGAACCAACAAGGAAATTGGTCATGACATAACTGGCTGGCATGATGAAGTTATTTCCACCATTTTTAAGCTGAACTTCACCTGTAAAGAATTCCATACCAGTCTGGTTATTGAAGAAGGTATTATTTCCACCTCCAAGACTTTGACCTGGGAACACAAATAATGGAGTCATATTCACTTTTCCATTGGTATAGATACCGGTACCATTTTCTTCGAATGGGGTACAGGAGATAGTGAACCTTGTTTCTTCAAAATCAAAAATGCCAAAGACATTATTTTTCAGGAACCACGCATCTTCAATACGCACATGGGTATTGCTTCCGCGAGTTTCTAAACCAAAGTCATTATAGAGCACTTCAGTTCCGCTGATTACAGCATCTAGTGTTCCTTCGAGTATAAGTCCGAAGCCACAGGTAGAAATGGAGCCTCCATCAAGCTGAACATTGCGGCCTATAGCATGAAGTCCATCATTTGAATAGTTAATAAATCGGATTCAAGCAGGGTTTTACTTCTAGTTAATTGCGCAAATCGTTTTGCGTTTTCACATACAGGGTAAAATAATTCACGCCCATATACCGATTTAATTTCAATTGTAATTGTCTGCATTTTATTCTCCCCAAATAATTAAACAAAAAAGAAAAGCAATTGCAAGTACAGTTAAAGCTTGAAGCATTATTCTTCCAATCTAAATTGAGATTTAAATGGGCAAGCTTTGCGGGCTTTGCTGTACTGTACC
>JALRIQ010000089.1 GCA_023277325.1 Bacteroidia bacterium
TAAGAATCACAGCTTCAATTTCGTCGCCCACTTTCATGAAGTCTTGTGGGTTTCTTAGATGCTGTGACCATGACATTTCAGATACGTGGATCAAACCTTCAACGCCAGGAGCGATTTCGAGGAATGCGCCATAATCAGCAACGGTAACGATTTTACCTTTTACTTTAGCACCTACTTCGATTCCTTCTGGAAGGCTATCCCATGGATGAGCAGCCAATTGTTTCAATCCAAGAGAGATACGTTTTTTGTCATCATCGAAGTCAAGCACAACAACGTTGATCTTTTGATCAAGCTGCAATACTTCTTCTGGATGATTGATACGTCCCCAAGAAATGTCGGTAATGTGAAGCAATCCGTCCAATCCACCTAGATCGATGAACACACCGAAAGAAGTCATGTTTTTCACAACACCTTCCAATACCTGTCCTTTTTCTAGTTTAGAGAGGATATCAGATTTTTGAGCTTCGATATCATCTTCAATCAAGGCTTTGTGAGAGATCACCACGTTTTTAAACAATTGGTTAATCTTAACAACCTTGAATTGCATGGTTTGTCCTACGTACACGTCGTAATCGCGAATCGGTTTGATGTCGATTTGAGATCCAGGAAGGAAAGCATCCATTCCCATTACGTCTACCACAAGACCACCTTTTGTTCTTGTTTTTACGTAACCTTCAACGATAGTATCGTTTTCATTAGCGGCTACGATGTTTTCCCAAGCTCTTTCAGAAATCGCTTTTTTGCGGGAAAGAACCAATTGACCTAGACGGTCTTCTTTGGCTTCAATCATTACTTCCACTTCGTCGCCGATTTTAATCTGGCCTAAGTCGCGGAATTCAGTACGTGCAATTAAACCGTCAGATTTAAATCCGATGTTCAATACAACGTCTTTGTCGGTAATGGAAACGATTGTGCCTTTAACCAACTCATTTTCGTTGATTTCAGATAAGGTACCATCATAGAGTTTTTCCAGTTCCTTTTTTTCGTCTTCGGAATAATTACCGAAACCTTGGTCATCCATTGACCAGTCGAACGCTGGTGGTTCGAGTGTGGAGTCGGCAGTGTTAGAAGATTTTTTAGAAACTTTCTTCGGTGCCTCCTCGGCAACCTGGGTAGCTACATTTTCTACCTCATTTTGCTCTTGCGGTGTGTTTGTTTTTTCTGTCAAATGTTAGGTCCTCCTTTACGAAGGCTGCAAAGGTAAAAGGACATTTACTAAAAACAAAATAATCTATCGAAATAAAAACCAATGTGTTGCCCAATTAGACGCTGGCTTGTTTTTGCAGGGTATAGGAATAGGCCAATTCCAGCTGTTCTTCAGGGCTTATATGGGAATTATCGATAACGATAGCGTCTTCGGCCTGCCGCAGCGGGCTGTCAGCTCTTGTAGAATCAATTCGGTCTCGTTCACTCAGGTTTTCAATTACCTCTTCAAAGGTCATTTCCATGCCTTTATTCTTTAGTTCGAGTAGGCGACGTTCTGCTCTTATCTTGGGATCGGCAGTCATGAATAGCTTTAGCTCAGCCTCAGGAAAGACAACGGTTCCAATATCTCTTCCATCCATTACAACACCCTTGTCCGCACCCAATACTTGCTGCTGCTTCACCAAAAAACGGCGTACCGCACTGATGCTGCTTACCTTACTTACATAGTTTGCCACGAACATTTGGCGAATTTCCTCCTCAACATTTTCTCCATTTAAGAAGGTGGCTTTTCCATTCGGAGTGTCCCGAAATTCGATTTTCACATGCGCAATTGCTTCTGCTACTGCCTTATCATTCCTTTCATCCACTTTATAGGGAACATCATTGCGCAAGAAATAAAGTGCCACAGCACGGTACATCGCACCCGTATCTATATAAAGGTAACCCAACTTGGCGGCGAGTGCTCTGGCCAATGTACTTTTCCCACAGGATGAAAAGCCGTCTACTGCGATGATGATCTTTTTCACAATACCACAAAGGTAAAACAAAGTGCTTGGCGACAGCGGTATCTGCAGGAGATTATTTAACTTTACCTGCAAGATGAAACGAATCAATAAAATTGCTTTTCCTCTTCTTCTCTTTGTTTGCCTTGGCCTGATATCCTGTAATAATGACTCCAGCATTATGAGCATTTTCGCCTCTTCGGATGAAAAGCTCGATCTTGAAAAGGACTTTAAAACTGAACAGTACGAAGACGAGTACCGCATAAAAATACCCAAATATATGAAGGCAGATACCGGGCTTCACGCGGATGCCAGCCTAGCCTTCCAAAGCTCCTTAAAAGAAGTGGCCATATTGATCCTGGATGAGAACATCAAGGAATTTAAAGATGCCTTGCAGTTCCTTAATGGGTATGATGATAGTGCGAGCTTTATTGAAAATTATGCGAACATCCAGATCAACTTAATCTCTCAAGGATTGCTATATCCTGAATCGGGAGACATCGTCGTAAATAAAATCGATGAATATCCTGCCGCCCAGGTCTGGATGGAAGGCCGCATAGATGGGCTGGATATTGCCTATTTTATCACCTGTATTGAAACGGAAAAGAAGGTTTATTTCATAATGAGTTATACTTCTAAAGAAAAAAAGACGAAATTCGAGGATACCTTTAAGAAGGTAGGTAGCTCCTTTGAATTGATAAATGCCTCAGGTAATTAGGCAACGAAATGAGCATTTATCGGCTCTTTTAGATACCAAATCGTACCATGAGCAACGCAGGTACCCGTTATATCGCCCCTCTCTTGCTTGGCATTCTGCTGAGTGGTACTTCCTGTGAAAAAAACTGCAGCGATATGGCATGTGCCGAGGACCAAGATTTACAGCTTGTTTTAATTGATCAACAGGATAAGGTAGTTATTGGCAATGATGTGATTGATCAGGAAGGAATTCATTTGATTAGTCCATCGAATGATACCCTTGCGGGAGCTGTGGACACCAAAACCGGTTCCTTCACGGTACGCACCAATCGCGACCTCGGACTTTATACCATTTCGGTTCAAAATTCAGCCAATATCGACCTCATCGTATACCAGAGTTATGTCGCCTCTGAATTTGAGTGCTGCCCAGGGTTTTGGCGCATCGATTCGGTTTATGCACGTGGTGAATCTTTAGCGCCTATGCCAAATGGCCAAGGCTTCTTGCTAAAATTAGAATAAAAAAAGCCGAGAATTACTTCCCGGCCCTTCCAATTATCTATTTCTTATTAATCCTGGCGTTCCAAAAGCGTTACTCCATATTTTTCGGAGAATACTTTGCTGAACAATTCTGCGTAATAAGCCACAGCATCCAGGGCTTCCAATACTTCTTCCGGAGTGAGCGTGGAAGCTAAACTGCGGTATTTCACACAGACAACCCCACCATCCTGACGAACACCCAAAGAAACTTTGTATAAAGCAATGTTCACATCGAGAATCTCTTCAAGAAACTCTTCGTAGCGATCTGTAGGAACTTGGCAAAATGGAGAAATCACCTGAAAAACAGGTTGATCATCGGCTTGAAAATAGAACAAAGCTTGTTGCTCATTTCCCAATTTCCACGCATCGATATAAATCTCCAGCGTTTCACGGTAAACAGTCCACTGACCTTCTTCCTCATTGCGCGCTTGCTCCGGAGTAATGCCCAAAGTCAGCAACGCATCGTCAATTGTTTTCGTTATTAGTTCCATGCTTAATTCTTGATTTATCTAGAATTCTTTTCTCTTTCTTTTCTTTGGCGCAGGCGTTTCTTCTTTGGCCTTTTTGCGCTCCTTTTTATGGTTAGAGTCAAAATCCGGGAAGTAAAAGTATTTTCCGTATGATTTCTTTTCACCCCCCTCGAAACTCTTCGGGCTTCTGTCGCTTCTTGGTGAACGGTCACCACGGTCTGAACGATCGCCACGATCAGAACGGTCGCCACGATCTGCCCGTGGTTTACGATCTCCTCTGCTTCCTCCGAAGTCTTTTCTAAAACTCTTTCTTTTCGGACGGTCATCTCCTGCTGGGTCATTCGATCTTTCAGCCTTTAGCTCACGACCTTCATACACCCAATTGTTAATGGTATCCATGAATTCATCCACCATGCTGCTTTCAATCTGTACAAACGAGAAGGAACGTTTGATGTCAATACGGCCTACTTCAATTCTACCTAGACGAAGGCTATTGATAAATTTCAACATGCCTGCTTTGTCTATGCGATCAAGCTCTCCAAGGCTCACAAAAATGCGCTCCATATTCGAACGGTCATTTCTGTCGCGGTCGCCGCGGTCGCTTTCTGCCATATTCAGGTCTCCTGAATTTTCATAGTAGCTCAAGAAGCGGTTGAACTCGATAGAAACGAATTTCTTGATGATATCTTCTTTGCTGAGGTCTTTGAGTTCTTCGAAGATATTTGGCAAATAACCTTTAATCTCTTCCTCATTCACCTCTACTTTATGCACTTTTTCAACCAAGCTGAACAATTGGCGTTCGCAGATTTCTTTTCCACTTGGAATTTCTTTCTTAACAAACGTCGCTTTGGTGAATTTCTCGAGCTGACGAACACGTCCTTGCTCTTTGCTGTGTACGATCGAAATAGAAATACCTGTTTTCCCAGCTCTGGCTGTTCTTCCTGAACGGTGGGTATATACTTCTAACTCATCAGGCAAACCGTAATTGATGACGTGGGTTACGTTATCCACGTCGATACCACGTGCTGCTACGTCTGTTGCAACCAAAAGTTGCAATGAGCGATCACGGAAACGCGCCATTACTTTATCACGTTGTGCTTGCGATAGATCTCCGTGCAATGCATCGGCATCGTATCCATCCTTGATCAATTTCTCCGCTACTTCTTGCGCTTCAATTTTGGTACGCGTAAAGATGATTCCGAAAATTTGAGGATTTAAATCAACCACACGTTTTAAGGCTTCGTAGCGGTGTTTTGCACGAACCATATAAAACTCGTGAGAGATATTGGTATTGGTAGCATTTTTACTACCCATGGTGAGCTCAAATGGCTCCTCCATAAATTTCTTAGAAATGGCTCTTACCTCTGCTGGCATTGTTGCTGAGAACAACCATGTGCGGCGTTCTTCACTCAATACATTCTCCAGGATAAAGTCGATATCGTCTTTAAAGCCCATGTTGAGCATTTCGTCGGCCTCATCCAAAACAACGATATTCACATCGTTAATTTTTGCTGAACCACGTTTGATCAAGTCAATCAATCGACCGGGTGTCGCTACGATAATTTGTCCGCCACGGCGAAGTTCACGCATTTGCTGATCAATGCTTGCTCCTCCATATACCGCTACTACGTCGAGCTTTGGAAGATTAACGGCATAGGCTGCCAAATCTTTGGCAATCTGATTACAAAGTTCACGGGTTGGAGCAAGGATAAGTCCTTGAGTTGAGCGGTCCTCGGCATCAATTTGCTGAAGAAGTGGAAGTCCGAAGGCAGCAGTTTTACCGGTACCGGTAGAAGCTAAACCAATGAAGTCTTTTTTGGTGTCGAGTAGTACAGGAATTGCTTTCTCCTGAATGGGTGTTGGATTTTCAAACCCAAGGGTCTCTACCGCAGCCACCAGCTCCGGAGAAACTCCCAATTGAATAAATGGATTCATTAAATAAAATATGTCTGTTCAAGCCAGCCAACATATTTTACTTGATAGACCGGCTTCCAAAAAACCGCTGCAAAGGTAGAACGAATATTCGGCAATTCAAGCTATTTGCACGGAAGTGAAAATAGCCCTCGAAAACAGTCATCTCAGCAACGAAACCTCCATCAAAATGTATATTTGAAGAAGTACGTATGAAAAGACCCTTACTCTCCCTAATTTTCCTTTTTGGAATTCTCTTTGCCGACGCACAAAATTTGGCGCGCGATTTTGCCGTTAAACTCCAATCCTCCTTCAATAGAAGTACTGGCAACCTAACGCTATACTGGCCAAAAGACAGTGCTTGCCTGGGTTATGATATCTATTCCAAATCAGCGAACGACTGGACCTGGACCCGGAGGTTTTGGTTGATCATGCCTATATGATCAATGCGCTGGGACAAAAAATAGACTTGGAAATGTCAGCGGCTGCGGGAAGCTACCAGATTGATTGCTCCGCATTAATTCCGGGAGTCTATACCTTAATAATAGCAACCGACAAGGGCATTTTCAGCACGAAGCTCGTAGAAGACTAAGCTGAAGGATCCTTATCAAGTAGACGGATTCCTTCCTCTTCTATCACAATTTGTTTTTCGCGGTAAAGGGCTCCGATGGCCTTTTTGAACGCCTTTTTGCTGATTCCGAACGTGGCATAAATTTCATCCGGCGTACTTTTATCGCCAAATGGTAAAAAGCCCTGGTCCTCTTTTAGTAGACGAAGAATCATATCTGTATTCACCTCCTTGGCCTTTTCATAGCCTATAGGCTGCAAGGAAATATCCAACTTATTGTCGGGACGGACCAATTTCACAAAACCCTTCAACTTTTGACCAACATGCAAACGTTGAAATACTTCATTGTCGTAAATCAATCCATTGTGCAGGTTATTAACGATGGCCGAATAGCCCAACTCACTGTGGTGATAAACCACCAAATCAACCTCATCCCCTTCTTTTACCGTAATGTTTTCCTTTTCGAGAAACTTGTCCAACTTGGCAGATCCATACAAGCGATCTGTTTTTTCATCGAGGTCGAGGTAAACCACATACCAGCGGCCGGTTTGCATATTGACTTTCTGCTCTGAAAAAGGAACCATCAGGTCTTTTTCCAATCCCCAATCGAGAAAGGCGCCCAATTGTGTCATTTCCCTTACCTCCAAAAGGGCAAATTCATGCATTTGGATTTTTGGCGTTAGGTTAGTTGCAATCTTTCTGTCTTCCGAATCCCGGTATACAAAAACATTCAGTTTATCGCCTATCTCGAACTTTTCAGGACTATATTTTATTGGCAACAGGATGTCTTCACCCGACTCATCACCAAGATAAAGTCCTACACTCGTAGAGCGGAGGATTTCAAGTTCATTGTATTTTCCAACTTCAATCATGCCCCGCAAAGGTCAGGATTTTTCGCTTATTAGTTTGAATTGGATTTATCCATGCGAAAAGCCTTTTCGAGCAAGCTCCAAAACTTAGTATGGGCGTCGATATCCTCTGAGCGGAGAGATAGGTGAAAATGCCAAACCCGGAAATAGTCTGGATTGGTGAGGCAGCCGATATGAATGGCACTGTCTGGCGTATAGTTTCTATTTTCCTGAGGAGCTTCTTCACTGAGCGTAACAGGGCTATATTCTCCATTTACTCCATCATATACCTGCATCAATAATGCACCTAAAAACATACGTTTATCCTGTGCGAAAGCTACTTTGATATAACTCGTCGGGTCGAGATCAAGTCCGGACCGTTCGGGTGAATAGGCCCGGGAATAAATGGTTTGTAAGCCATCATGACTATTAATCAGGTCGATCAAATCATGCAATTCTTCATCAAAACGCCAGAAATCATCAAGCAGTGGAATCACCGCTTCTTCCAAGTCTTGCTGGTAATAGGATTTTAGATTTTCGGTCAAATAGGCCATGGATTTGTTTTCGAAATTTGTGAAAAATAAACATTTCCTCCATGCCATTGACAACCTCCGAGTGCTTTTTCGCATCTCCCAAAAGTCGAAGGCACCGTCTGGACAATTCTGCATTTACCATCAAAATGCACTAATCGAGCGAAGAATAGGAAGCTAGGAGACTTTGTGTATATGCATCTGTCGGATTTGCGAACAAGTCTTCTGTTTCCCTGAGCTCAGCAATTTTTCCTTTATTCAATACCAAAACTCTATCGGAAATATTTCTTACCACCTGGAGGTCATGGGTGATGAAAAGGTAACTCAGTCCCATTTCACGTTGCAAGGATTTCAATAAGTTCAGGATTTGTGCCTGCACCGAAACATCCAGTGCCGAGACCGCCTCATCACAAACGATAAATTCTGGTTCTACCAACAAAGCACGAGCAATGGCAATACGCTGACGTTGTCCGCCGCTAAACTCATGAGGATACTTCTCCCAGGCATCGGCGTTCAGTCCTACTTTCACCAAAAGCGACTTCCCTCTTTCTTCCCTTTCCGTTTTGTTCTGTCCTATGTCATGGCATTCCATTACCTCCAAAAAGGAGTCGCCAATGCGGAACTTCGGATTCAAAGAGGAATAGGGATCCTGATAGATAAGCTGAATCTTTTTGGCCAGAATCTTTCTGTCTTTTGCTTTGGCAGGTTTTAATACTTCGCCATTCATCCTCACTTCACCGGAATAACGAATGAGCTGCATGATGGCTCTTCCAGTCGTCGATTTTCCAGAACCCGATTCACCAAGAACGCCCAAGGTTTCTCCTTTGAAAACCTGCAGACTCAAACCTTTTATCACATGGTTCTTTTCACCAGTTGGCCCCCAGAGTCCAAGCCGGTTATAGGTAACATCCAGGTCGTTCACCTCAATCAAAACCTCATTCTTTTTGGGTAAAAACTCAATTGACGCCCCTTCTTTTAGCGGTTTTTCGATAAAATTTCCCTCCGCATCCAATTCAAAAAAATCGCTCATCACAGGCAAAAGCTCGTTGGCCTTATGCGCTGATGGGCGGCATTTGATTAATGCTTTGGTATAGATATGTTGTGGATTTTTAAAGAGACTTCCGCTCTCGCCCATTTCCAATTGTTGTCCTCGGAACATCACTAAGGTGCGGTCGGCAATTTCTTTGACCACTCCCAAATCGTGAGAGATAAAGATCAATGCCATGTTGCGCTCTTTTTGCAGTCGACGTATTAACTTGAGGATAGTCGCTTGCACGGCCACATCCAAAGCCGTCGTTGGTTCATCGGCTATAAGGAGTTTTGGGTTTGCCGCTAATGCCATGGCAATCATGATACGTTGGCGTTGTCCACCCGATAATTCATGAGGGTAGGATTTCAACATACGAGGAATGTCGGGGAGTTGGACTTCTTCCAAAAGTTGTTGCACATGGGCCGTTGCCTCAGCCTTACTCAGTGATAGATGCGTTTCAACCACTTCCATGATTTGCTTTCCGCAGCGCATTACCGGGTTCAGGGCCGTCATAGGCTCCTGGAATATCATGCCGATTTCCTTACCCCGAATATGCTGAAGACTACTGGCATCGCTTAATAGGTCGACGGATTCTTCACCCATCTGGAAACGCGCCGACCCTTGCATTTTGGAAATACTTCTGGGGTCAAGTAAGCCCATCATTGCCCGCATACTTACTGATTTTCCAGAACCGGATTCGCCAACAATGGCAAGGCTTTCCCCCTCATTGAGGAGGAAGGATACGCCTTTCACGGCATCGAAGCTTCCTTCGTTTGTTCGAAAGGAAATGGAAAGGTTTTCTATGCTGAGCAAGGGCATAGGCAAACTTAAATAATTAATCGACTTGTCGACTTATAGACTTGCCAACTTTAAGATTATGCCGTGATTGTATAGATTTCATCCACCGTGCAACGCATGTCATCGACACTTTTCAGAACCCGAACATTCGCAGGAACCTGGAGGTCGGGATGGGTTACAATAAGAAAACCGGTGACATAAATCTGGGCGTCGGGCCATGATTTGGAAAGGGTATTCACAAAGATTTGTACCTCGTCTGAATTCATGCCTGTGGTGACAACCGACATGACACATTCTGGCTCATAGAAATCGAAAACTGTTCTTAGATCTTCGAAAGGAAGATTTTGTCCGAGGTAAACGACATCATGTCCGCGAGCGCGAAGCATGTAGTTGGCAAACAAAAGACCTATTTCATGAGGCTCCCCTTCTGGCAAGAAAAGCAGGAATTTTTTTCCGTCTTTGTGGATCTTTCCGGTTTGGGCATCAATGGCAACAAACAGCTTTTGACGAATCAGATTGGTAATAAAATGCTCGTGTGCCGGATGGATAGAACCAGTCACCCAAAGGATGCCAATTTGTTGCAGGAATGGGAAAACCACGTGAATCATTGATTCTTCCAGTCCCTGACGCAAAATATTATTTGCTAAGATACGGTTGAACCCTGGCTCATCCAGACTGAACATGGCAGAAATCAGGGCTTTTATTTGACTCTCATAGGGAGAGGATTTTTCGGAAATTACCAGAACCATCTCGCGTATCTTCTCCGCCTCCATTTTGGCTATTTCGGAAATTTTAATCCCGTAATTGTTGAGAATGGAAACATTGAGAATAAACCGTAAATCGTCGTCGTCATAGTAACGAATATTGGTTGAAGTACGCTTGGGCTCAATGAGATGATAGCGTTGTTCCCAAATCCGCAGAGTATGCGCTTTGATTCCGGTAATGGTTTCAAGGTCTTTAATTGAAAAGGTCGACAAGGCTATAAGTGCTTTATTACTCAAAACAGCGTTACCTTAGCATTGTTTACTAATCATGACAAAATCTTTAAATTCTTTGCGGGTATTGATTGCAGGCGGATCTGGATTGGTGGGATCAGCCCTCAATAAACACCTCACTAACAAAGGAATGCAGGTAAAGGTATTAAGCCGACATGCCGAAAACCCAATTTATCAATGGCACCCCGCTGAAGGGAAGATTAATCCCATGGCATTGGAAGAAGCCGACGTTATCATCAATCTGGCAGGAGCCAATATTGCTGGGAGTTTGTGGACAGATGCCTATAAAAAACTGCTTCGTGATTCGCGCATCGATAGTACCCGCACCCTTGTTGAAAACTTGAAAAAAGTATCAGTAAAACCACGTCATTTTATACAAGCATCTGCGATTGGTTATTACCCCAACGGAAATGAATGGATGGAAGAAGATCATCCTGCCGGGGCAGACTTTTTAGCTCAGCTCACCTCGGATTGGGAAAATGTGGCTGCATCTGTTTCCGATGAACACACCAAATTAAGCACCTTGCGTTTGGGAATCGTACTGCAGGAGGGAGAAGGCTTTTTAGGAAAAACAGCATTGCCAGCACAATTCGGGCTATCTGCTGCCTTTGGTGACGGGAAACAAAACATCAGCTGGATTCATATTGAAGACCTGACAAATATTTTTAGCTGGGTGATTGAAAATGAAGCCGAGGGTATTTTTAATGCCACTGCCGATCAACCGGTTACGAATAAGGAAATGACTGCGGCCATTGCAAAGGCATTGGGTCGTCCTTATTTCCTTCCCAATATTCCAAAAGGATTTCTCAAGCTCATTTTTGGAGACTTAAGTGCCGAATTATTGGCGAATCATCTGGTTTCCAATAAAAAGCTGCAAACAAAAGGCTTCACCTTTCGGTTCAATGACATAGATACTGCTTTGAACGATTTGTTACATGACTAAAGTTGCACTTTTTTGGTTCCGAAGAGATTTACGCCTTCACGATAATGCCGGTTTTTATGCTGCCTTAAAATCGGGTTTGGCGGTTGTACCCCTATTTATCTTCGATACCACGATTCTGGATAAGCTTCAGGATAAACAGGATGCCCGTGTTGATTTCATCCACCAAGCCATTCAACTTCTAAGATCTCAGCTCCAGGAATTAGGCAAGGACCTTCTTGTGATGCACGGCACACCTAAAGCTTGTTTTCAATCGATTTTATCCAAGTATAACGTTGAGGAAGTTCATACCAACAGAGACTATGAACCTTTGGCAAAAAATCGGGATAAGGAGATCGAAAAGGTGCTGTCAGAAAAAAACATTCCTTTTCATACCTATAAAGACCAGGTCATTTTTGAAGAATTGGAAATCACCAAAGACGACGGAACTCCCTATGTCGTCTTTACCCCTTATTCCAAAGCATGGAAAAAACAGCTTCAGGAAAACCCTATTCCATATTATGCAAGTGAAAATTTTTTGGATAAATGCCTGGATACTCAACCGCTTCCAGAAGTCAGCTTGACAGATATAGGCTTCGAAAAAAGTGAACAAAGTTTTCCTCCCAAAGAAGTCCCTAAAGAACGTATCGTCAACTACGATAAAGTACGTGACCTACCTGCAATTCTGGGAACATCCCGACTGGGGATACATTTCCGATTTGGCACCATCAGCATTCGTGAAAAGGCAAAGAAGGCAGCGCAGATTAATGAGAAGTATTTTAACGAATTGATTTGGCGCGATTTCTATCAAATGATTCTGGCCAATTATCCGCGGGTGGTTAATGAGGCATTTAAACCCCAATACGACCGTATCCAATGGCGAAATAATGAAGCAGAATTTGAAAAATGGTGTGCCGGAAAAACAGGATACCCGCTGGTTGATGCCGGCATGCGTGAGTTAAACGAAACAGGCTTTATGCATAACCGGGTGCGGATGGTGGTAGCCAGCTTCCTATGCAAGCACCTGCTTATCGATTGGCGCTGGGGAGAAGCCTATTTTGCCGAGAAACTATTGGACTACGACTTAGCCTCAAATAATGGAGGCTGGCAATGGGCAGCAGGAACCGGGGTTGATGCCGCTCCCTATTTCCGGGTATTTAATCCGCAGCTTCAGCTGGAAAAGTTCGACAAGGACTACCGTTATGTGAAGCAATGGGTGAAAGAATGGGGCACTTCAGCCTATCCCAAACCCATGGTGGAACATGCTAAGGCCAGAGAACGTTGTTTGGGAGTTTATAAGGCTGCCTTATCGCAATCGTAATGGAATCCCTATTTTCGTAGCGCATGGAAGCAATAATCGATTCGCTTAAAGATGTTTTAAACTTCAAAATCATAGAAGTTGGAACCTATACCCTCCACGTATTTAACCTGGTATTGGTTCTGGGAATCTATGTCTTGACCCGCCTTCTGCTCTTCGCTTTGGGCCAATTCATGAAACGAAGGGTGAAGCAGGATCTTATTGACCCGAGAAAATCCTATGCCATCCGTCAAATTGTCAAATACCTGGTTTATCTGATCGCTGTTGTTATTGCGATGGATAGTCTTGGCGTTCATGTTACCGGACTTCTCCTTGGTTCTACTGCCCTATTCCTGGGATTAGGTTTAGGACTTCAGGATACGTTCAAAGACATCGTATCGGGAATTGTTATCCTGATTGAACGCACTGTTTCGGCTGGAGATATTGTTGAGATAAACGGGATTGTCGGACAAATTAAAGATGTAGGCTTGCGCACTACCCGTGTATTAACCCGCGACGACATCATCATACTTGTACCCAATCAGAAGTTAATTAATGATCAGGTTATCAACTGGACACAGAACCAAATGCCTACCCGCTTTTATATTGATGTGGATGTAGCCTATGGTTCAGATACACGTCTGGTGGAAAAACTATTGATTGAAGAAGCTATCAAGCATAAACACACTATCAGCAGCCTGGCTCCTACGGTGCATTTTACCAATTTCGGAAACAGTGGACTTGCCTTTCGCTTGTTCTTCCATTGCGAGGAGATGTTTCGCATAGAGCGCGTGAAGAGTGATATTCGATTTGGGATTGATGAAGCATTCCGTAAAAACGGAATCACCATACCATTCCCTCAAACAGATGTTTGGATTCGCAAACACGAATAGCCGCTAGAAGCGGAATCCGAGACTCACATTGATGCAGCGATTTTTTCCTGAATTTACGTTGGAATAAGTATTTGTAAGAGCGAAATCAAAACTCGCATTCGCCTCAATGCGCCAAACACTCAGATTAACTGCCAGCCGCGCATTCCAGATGGTAGGATTAAATTGGGCATTGGCAAAATTTTCCACCTCTCCTGTTCCTTTAAACTGAAATACCATTCCAGCCTGCAAACGCAGATCGACCATGGAAATGTGCACCGGCGTGATGCCTACAAGAGTAGGAATACTAAAATAGCTGCTGGTTACCTGATTTTTAGTGAGTTGATTATTATCCAAATTTGCAGCATAGCGAATGGTGGAATAATAAATGCCCGTTTGGAGGTGTTTTTTCTTTCCAATTCGCACCCTTAATCCGCCAATAAATCCTAAATCCGTAGTGGCGTTTCCCTGACTGAAGTTACTAAAGGTAACTCCCATTTCAGGAACAAGGCTCAAACGTTTTCCCAATAAATTAGTTTTGAAGGTGTGAGCCTCCGCAGCTGCAAAGCAGAGCATGGCTAAAAGAAATGCAAGTACTTTCATAGATTCGGGTTTTCAGGGAAGTAGTTGTTTGGACAAGAGTGAAAGTATTTACAATTATATTTTAATAATCATCGGGAAGAAAGCGCAGAAATACGTGTATCCTCATTCTTCAATCAGAAAAGTTTAATTTCGATGCCAAACAGCAATGATTATGCAGTATAACGACTTAGCACCAAAACTCGTTTGGGAACATTTTGCACAGCTTAATGCCATACCACGTGGATCCAAAAAAGAAGAAAAGGCCGCCTTATTTGTTGCCGATTTTGGCGCACAACTTGGCCTTGAGGTGCTTCGCGATGAAATCGGCAATGTGATCATCAAAAAACCAGGTCAAAATGGTGGAGAAAACAGTGCCCCAGTAATTCTTCAATCGCATGTCGACATGGTTCACCAGAAGAATGCCGATACCGTATTCAATTTTGATGAAGAAGGTATTCGCATGTATGTGGATGGCGAATGGGTAAAAGCAGAGGGCACGACGCTTGGAGCCGATAATGGAATGGGCGTAGCGTATATGCTAACCGTTCTCAAGGACAAAACCATCAAGCATCCTCCAATTGAAGCCTTATTCACCATTGATGAAGAGGCCGGAATGACAGGTGCCAAGAACCTGGGAGCTGGACTACTGGAAGGAAAAAGGTTATTGAATATCGACACGGAAGATGATGAGGAAATCACCATCGGATGTGCCGGAGGAGTCGATACCAATGTGAGCCTGGATGTTCGCATGGAAGAAACTCCTGAAAATACAAAGGCTTATTATATCACGGTTAATGGCCTGAAAGGCGGTCATTCTGGGATGGATATAAACCTGGGGCGAGGAAATGCGAATAAAATTCTGGTTCGTCTCTTATTTCAAGGCTATTCCAAATTTGGCTTACGCATCAACTCCATAGACGGAGGAGGTTTACGCAATGCTATTCCGAGGGAAGCCTTTGCGACTGTGGTTGTTGATATTCAAAAGACCGGTGAATTTGAAGAACATCTGCACCGCTTGA
>JALRIQ010000090.1 GCA_023277325.1 Bacteroidia bacterium
AATACCAAAACCAGCGACTATGTTATTCTCCGCGAAATCCGAACAAGACCTGGTCAAAAGTTTTCACGTTCCGACATACAAAGGTCAGTAAGGGAACTTGCAGCCTTAGGCTATTTTGACCCAGAGAAAATTGAAGTAAACCCGATGCCGAATTATGCGGCGGGTACTGTAGACATAGAATACAGAGTTGAAGAAAGACCTTCCGATCAGATTGAATTATCGGGTGGCTTTGGGGCCGGCTTTATCGTTGGAACACTTGGATTGAATTTAACGAATTTTTCTACCAAGAAAATGTTCAAACCGAAATCATGGACCCCAATTCCAGCCGGTGATGGACAACGATTAAGTATACGTGCTCAGTCGAATGGATCTTTCTTCCAATCGTACAATGCCAGCTTTACCGAACCTTGGTTAGGAGGGAAACGCCCTCAATCACTTTCTGTGAGTGTGTTCCATTCCATCCAAAGTAATGGCTTGAGGAAAGAAAATCCAGATCGTGCATCGATTACTATTACGGGTGTGACGGTTGGAATTGGTCGATTGCTGAAATGGCCAGATGATTATTTCTCATTGAGCTATGGCGTAACTTACCAACGTTACCTATTGAGTAATTACCAATCCATTTTTTCTTTTGGAACAGGTATTTCCGATAATCTGAACTTTAAAATTGCTTTAAGCAGGAATTCTGTTGATCAACCGATTTACCCAAGGAATGGATCGCAGTTTTCACTGTCACTTCAGCTGACTCCTCCAATTTCATATTTAAACGGTAAAGATTATACAGGTGCAACCGATCAAGAAAAGTACAGATGGATTGAATACCACAAATGGAAATTCGATGCGGCTTGGTATGTAAACTTGGTTGACAAATTGGTTTTGACTACCCAAGCCCATTTTGGCTATATGGGCAACTACAATAAAAGCATCGGTTCTTCACCTTTTGAACGATTCTATTTGGGAGGCGCTGGATTGATTGGTTTTAACCTCGACGGACGTGAGTTGATTGCATTAAGAGGTTATGACAATAATACCGTTACTCCAATTAACAGCGCAACGGGTGATTATATTGGTGGAACGATTTACAATAAATTCACAGCTGAAGTACGTTATCCGATTTCTTTGAATCCACAGGCAACAATTTATGCCTTGGTATTTACTGAGGCAGGAAATAACTTTTCTTCAGCGAAACAATACAGTCCATTTAACTTGTTGCGATCAACAGGTGGCGGCGTAAGGGTCTTTTTACCTATGTTTGGTTTGCTTGGATTGGATTACGCTTATGGATTTGACAGTAACCCATATCGAGCTAATTCAGGAAAAGGACAATTTCACTTCTTTATCGGACAACAGTTTTAAATTAGGCACCCATGAAAAAGTATGCTTGGATAATTCTTTTTGCAATAAGTTCATTGATTCCAACCTTCAGCGCGGCACAACGTTTTGGCTATGTTGATACAGATTATATTCTGAATCTAATGCCAGAATACAATAGTGCTCAGAAGCAATTGGATTTATTGGCATACGATTGGCAGAAGGAAATAGAAATCAAAAAAGCGGAGATTGAAAAGATGAAGGCCGCCTATGAAGCGGAAAAAATCTTTCTGGTAGACGACATTAAAAAGCAACGTATTGCGGATATCCAGAAAAAGGAGACAGAACTTTTGCAATACCAGCAAGCTAAGTTTGGTGTTAATGGGGAATTGTTTAAAAAGAGAAAAGAACTTATTCAACCAATTCAAGACAGAATTTTTGACGCTATTCAAAAGGTAGCTAAAGACAATGCACTAGACTTCATTTTTGACAAGGCTGGTGGAGTAAGTCTGTTATATACGAATCAGAAATACGATAGAAGCGACGACGTATTAGAGGAGTTAGGAATTGTTCCGGGTGCTAATCCGGGAGGAGGACAAACAGACGACTTGCCTAATGAACAACCGAAATAGATTAATATTGCACAACATGAAAACAATGATTAAAAATATCGTGCTACTTGTAGGCTTTGTATCCTTGGTAGGAACTGCCTCTGCACAGAAATTTGCTCACGTAAGCACGGATTCTTTGGTCCAAGAAATGGCACTCAAGGACTCCATCAATGTCAAGTACGCAGCAAAGCAAAAAAACTACGACAACGATTACCAAAAAATGGTTATGGAAGCGCAAAAAATGAATGATGATTTAGAGCGCGCCAAAAAAGATCCTACTGCTTCTCCTGCCATTATAGGTTTGAAGCAAAGAAATCTGGATAATTTCGTAAATACGATGGATCAATATGCGAATGATGCGAGTCAGGAGCTGCAGGCGTACCAAATGGAACTCATGCAACCAATCTATGCCAAAGTGCGTGAAGCTATTGAAGCCATTGCTAAAGAAAAGAATTATACCTATGTGATCGACAATCAGGCATTATTGGTTTCACCACCGTCTGACGACATCACCTCTTTAGTAAGAAAAAAGTTAGGACTTTAATATTCAAAAAATTCATTCAATTTTGAAGCCGGTTAGTACCGGCTTTTTTTATGCAATCTCGAAACGCACCTATAGGAATTTTTGATTCAGGAATCGGAGGATTAACTGTCGCGAATGCCATTTTGGAAAGAATGCCAAATGAGCGAATTATATATTTTGGGGATACCGCGCATCTTCCCTACGGCGACAAATCCGCGAAGGCCATTCAATCCTATTGCTCAGCCATTACTCACTTTCTTATCGGTAAAGGCTGCAAGATGGTGGTTGTTGCCTGTAACACCGCTTCTGCAGTTGCGTTCAAGGAAGTAAAAAAAATCTGTGGCAAGGAGGTTCTTTCGGAAAACGTGATTGATCCGGTGGTTTCTCATCTTGCTGATAAAATGGAATCCAAACAAATTGGAATCATAGGTACCAAGCGCACAGTCAGCACCAGGGCATATACCAAACGAATTCAAAAGGTATATCCCGACATGATTTCTTCAGAATTGGCTACTCCGCTATTAGCGCCAATGATTGAGGAAGGTTTTTTTAATAATAAAATCAGCCAGACCATTATCAATTCGTATCTATCAAGAAAGACCTTGGAACATATAGATACCTTAATTTTGGCCTGTACCCATTACCCTTTGATTCAAGCTGAGATTCGGAATTATTACCAGGATAAAGTCCGTATTATAGATTCAGCCGGTGCTGTCGCGGATGCTGTTAAAGAGCAATTAACACATAAAGGACTTCTTCAAGAAGCTACCTCAAAGGGAAATCATGAGTTTTACCTCTCCGATTTCACGTCATCCTTTGAAGAAACTGCGCGAATCTTTTTTCCAGGACAACCTAAACTCAAAGAAATGAACCTTTGGGCTTAGCCAAGAAAATTTCATGCAACCTTTTCCTTCCTCATTCGCGTTTCCCTCTAAACCTGTAAAAAAACATCGGAAATTCAGGGGTGAAATTCTGATGCAATGCCGTTCTTTGAATTAAGATGGAACTAGAGTATCCCATTTTAATTGTCGACGACATGCACCCAAGCTTAATGGAAGGGCTTGATAGCATGCGCATTCCTTATACTTATTTGCCTGCGATTAATCGCGATGCACTTTTGGAATTATTACCTGAGTGCAGCGGACTTGTTTTGCGCTCTAAATTGGAGGTGAATCAAGAAATACTTGATCGTGCGATTCATTTAAAGTTTGTAGCACGTGCAGGTTCAGGAATGGACAATGTGGATGAGTTGTATGCCCATTCAAAAGGGATTCAATGTATAAATGCTCCGGAAGGGAATCGAGATGCGGTTGGGGAACATGCCGCAGGACTATTATTGGGATTGACTCGAAAAATTCCAAAGTCCTTCGATGAAATAAAATCAGGAATATGGTTGCGCGAAGAGAATAGGGGGGAGGAATTAACAGAAATGACTGTAGGAATCATTGGTTTTGGAAATACCGGACAAGCATTTGCCAAGAAAATTAGTGGCTTTGGATGTCGAATTCTTTATTACGATAAAAATATTTCGGACGTTCCAACCCCAAATGCGAAACCGGCGTTACTGGAAGAGGTATACGACCAGGCGGATGTCTTGAGTTTTCATATACCACTGGATGAAGAGAATAAAGGATTGATTAATCATAGCCTAATAGCTAAGGTTGCTCGTCCTTTTTACCTGTTAAATCTCTCCCGCGGTGGCATTATGAATACCCGTGATATCTTGAGGGGATTGGAAAGTGGTAAAATCAAAGCCGCTGCTCTGGATGTTCTGGAAAATGAGAAGCCACGTACGTGGAACGAAGAGGAGAAGAATTTGTTACAAGGTTTAATTGCCTCGAACAGAGTCATTTTAACTCCTCATATTGGTGGATGGACAACTGCTTCTTACAGAAAGATTTCAGGGGTGCTGTTGGCGAAGATTAAGCTGCTGTTAAGTTAAGATGAAATTTGCCCTTGTTATTACTTGGAATATTGGTCAAATAAATTTTAACTTGGACGCCTGTTAAATGCCGCTTATCGAATATTGTAAATAACTCAAAACAAGTATGATTAGGAAGCTCTACGCGTGTTTAGTCATTTTTCTTTTCACCGTTTCCTCCACTTTTGGGCAGTCCCAAAGGGG
>JALRIQ010000091.1 GCA_023277325.1 Bacteroidia bacterium
TATTTGGTGCAACAGGATTTCGTGCCCCGAATATCGACGACCTGAGTAAAGTGTTTGAATCGGTGCCTGGTAGTGTGGTTGTTCCTAACCCTGACCTAAAACCAGAGTATACCTGGAATATTGATTTGGGCATCAGCAAAACCTTTGCGAAGAAGCTGGAAATTGGCGCCAATGTATTCCACACCTGGTACAGAAACGCCATTACAGTTCAAGGTGGGAGCTTTCAAGGGTCTGATTCCATTGTTTACGATGGTCAAAAAAGTGGGGTCATCAGCAATACCAATGCGGGCCGAGCTTATATCTATGGATTTAATGCCTTTTTGCGCGCCGATATCACCCCTCATTTTTCTATCGTCAATAGCGTGAACTATACCTACGGACGAATTGAAACGGATAGCACACCCTATCCACTCGATCATATTCCACCGGTATTTGGAAAAAGTAGTTTTCAGCTGAAAATGAAAAAATTCCGGGCGGAGTTTATTGTTTTCTATAGCGGAGCTAAACGGGCCTCAGACTATAACCTGTTAGGCGAAGACAATGTGGCTTTTTCAGCCGACACGGTTAATGGGTATATGCCAGCATGGGTTACTTTAAACCTTCGCACCGCTTATCAGGTCAACCGCTATTTGCGTGTGCAAGTCGCTCTTGACAATATACTCGATCAAAACTACCGTGTTTATGCCTCGAATATCAGCGCTCCTGGCAGAAATTTAGTAATTACTCTTCGTGGTAATTTCTAGCCGAAATACCCGTCTTCCTAGTTTTTGAAGGCGGGTATTTTTCTAGTTAAATTGTATCAGCCAGAAATAGATGGGCATACCAATGCTGATATTAAAAGGGAAGGTAACCGCTAATGCCATCGGGATATACAATCCTGGGTCCGCCTTTGGAACAGCCAAACGCATGGCGGCAGGAACCGCGATATACGAGGCACTGGCAGCGAGGATGCTCAGCAATAAACGATTGCCGGGCTCATCCATGATAAACTGACTCAACCAAGCTACGATGCAGCCATTTACCAAGGGCACCAGAATAGCAAACAGGAAAGTAAACCAACCATTTTTGAAGAAACTCTTCAGGTTACGGCCACTGGTCACCCCCATATCTAAAAGAAACAAAGCCAAAAACCCTTTAAAAATATCGTTGGTAAAGGGCCTGATTCCTTCAGCCTGGGCCTCACTCGCCACAAAACCAATGCATAATGAACCCAAAATGAGCATCACACTCCCATTGGTCATGGCATGGTGTACAATTTTCCCTAAAGGCATTTTTGTCTTGGATGTATCGGCATACAGGGAAACCAATAAAACCCCAATGATGATAGAAGGTGCCTCCATCAATGCCATTACAGCAACCATATGTCCGCCGAAGGGAATTCCTTGCATATCTAAAAATGCAATCGCTGTGATAAATGTTACAGCACTCACCGAACCATATGCCGCAGCTATGGCTCCCGCATTTTCGGGGCTAAGTTTTCGTTTGAGTATGAAAAAAGTATAAAATGGTACCAAGGAGGCCAGCGCGATTCCAGCCAGTAAAGCCCACAGAATATCAAGGCCCAAATGGCTATGTGCTAGCTCCTGCCCCCCTTTAAACCCGATGGCAAAAAGTAGGTATAAGGAAATGAATTTGGAACTCGTTGGAGGAATTTCCAGATCACTCTTTAACTGCACAGCAATGATTCCCAGAAAAAAGAAAAGCAAGGCTGGATTGGTGAGATTTTCTAAGAGAAGTTCAACATTCATCCGTTTTTCATTTCGACAAATGTAAATGCCACGGACAAAGAATCAAGAATTCCGGCCATTTTGAGGCCCTTTTTTACTGGGGAAATTTTCCATGTTTCAGGAACCAGATCACCTAAGTTCTTCCACACTCATACCAGAATGGCCTAGGATTTGTATATTTTTGATTATGTCGAAAATGAAATTCACCATCCTTCTATTGAGCATCGGACTCATCTCCTTATCTGCCTGCAAAGCCAAAAAATCAGCTGCTAATCCTGAGAGTGAGAACAGTTTGGGTGTTGTGTCTTATCCGCTAATTGGCACCCATTGGGTATTGATAGAATTAAATGGGAAGGTTATTGAAAAAGACCAGGGACCAAATACAGTTCCCTTTATTGATTTTGAAGAAAGTGGCATTGTTTCGGCAGACGATGGTTGCAATCGACTTTACGGACCAGTTGAAATCATGGATGGAAATCGCATTCGTTTTGGCGCCTTGGCAAGTAGCATGCGTGCCTGCCCCGGACAAACATTGGAAGCTCCATTTCGCCAAATGTTGGAGACAGCAGACAACTACACCATTCAAGGAAGTATCTTGTCATTGAATAAAGGGAAAATGGCTCCTCTGGCGCGTTTTGAAGCACAAGTTGGGGAGGCTGAATAAGGATTATAAAGTCGCAATAAGCGTCATTTTTATCTTTTGACTAATCCTAAAATTACCGTATTACAAAAAGCGTAGTACTTTTATTAAAGCGCCTGCCGTCTTTGGCCTGAACTACAAGAATAACAAGGTAGTGACCTGATGGAACAGGTTCTCCTCTAAAATTTCCATCCCATCCTGGAGATTGTTGATCTCCTTCATACACTTTCTGCCCCCAAGAATTGAAAATCTGATATTCCATTCGATCTATTTCTCCCCGAACAAATGGACGGTAGGTATCATTTAAGCCATCGCCATTCGGACTAAAAGCGGATACATTATAACTTTCAAACGCTTCATTTACACGGACGATTTGCTCCAGTGAATCAGTACACCCTTCTTCGCTACGAATCA
>JALRIQ010000092.1 GCA_023277325.1 Bacteroidia bacterium
AATATTAAAGGTGCGAAGAAGAAGAAAAAAAAGAGGTCGGAACCGGATTCGAACCGGTGTAAAGGGTTTTGCAGACCCGTGCCTAGCCACTCGGCCATCCGACCTTCAAGGGATGCAAAAGTATCAGAAATATACCATTCGCGCAACAGGGTAAGCCATATTTTTCTTATCCATCAAGCGACTACCCCCTTAATCCATTTATTGCTCGTTAAATAATCGATAATTTTAGCTGAACAAAGGCAAAATCCACCTGCTTTTATTTAACATTGTAGCAGGTATGACAACACTAAAAAAAGGCGATATAGCGCCAGACTTCACCCTTTTCGACTCTGATAAAAACGAAGTGAAACTCAGTAACTTTCGTGGACAAAACGTAGTCATTTTATTCTTCCCTTTAGCTTTCACCAGCGTATGTACCACCGAGTTATGTTCGGTGAGGGATGATATTGCTTTTTACCAAAGCTTAAATGCTCAGGTATTGGCTATTTCTGTAGATTCTCCCATGACTTTGGACAAATTCAAAGAAGAGCAAAACCTGAACATGTCCTTACTGTCCGACTTCAATAAGGAAGTTTCTACCCAATATGGAAGCATTTACGAGACTTTTGCCCTTGGAATGCGCGGCGTTTCGAAACGTTCTGCCTTTGTAGTGGATAAAGATGGTATCTTGCAATACGCAGAAGTGCTTGAAAATGCGGGAGAATTACCTAATTTGGAAGCTGTAAAAGCCTGCCTTAATACGCTTTCATGAGCATTAGCATTTTAATCCTGTTCATTTTAATTGGTCTTATCCTCATTATTCTCGACCTGTTTTTTATCCCAGGGGGTGTAGTAGCATTTATCGGATTAGCCCTGGTAATCTATGCGGATTACCAAAGTTTTCAGGATTATGGCACAACAACAGGCCTTTTATTCAGTGGAATTTCCGGTCTTGCCTCTATCCTACTGATTGCCCAATTTTTTCGTCCTTCCTTTTGGAACCGTTTTGGACCGAAGGGAGAAATTGATGGTCGCGTGAATACTTCCGACCTGGAAAAAGTGAGTGTAGGCGATCGTGGAATTGCAGTTGGATCAATACGTCCCTCAGGTAATGCCCGTTTTGGAAATGAATTAATCGAAGTACACGCCAAACATGAAATGATTTCAGCACACAGTGAAATTGAAATCATTGCCATTGAAAGCAATAGAATTATTGTCAAACAAATTGAATCCTAACCCATGGAAAGCATTGCATTAGTTATTATCCTGGTTGGAGGAATTATCTTCCTCTTTACCTTCTTGTATTTTGTGCCACTTGGCCTCTGGTTTTCTGCCCAATTATCCCGGGTAAGAATCAACCTGCTCCAATTGGTATTCATGCGCTTTAGAAAAGTACCACCACAAGTTATTGTGAAAGCCATGATTAACTCCACCAAAGCTGGTTTACGCCTAACACGTGATGAGCTTGAGGCGCATTACCTCGCCGGTGGTAACGTAACCAACGTAATTAATGCCTTGATTTCTGCCGACAAAGCGAATATTGAGCTTGATTTTAAATCGGCTACAGCCATCGACCTTGCCGGACGTGATGTTTTCCAGGCGGTTCAAATGAGTGTAAACCCAAAGGTAATTGATACCCCTCCTGTTACTGCGGTGGCAAAGGATGGTATTCAGTTGATTGCGAAGGCCCGTGTTACGGTTCGTGCCAATATCAAACGTCTCGTTGGGGGTGCTGGAGAAGAAACTATTCTTGCCCGTGTGGGTGAAGGCGTGGTTTCCTCCATCGGTTCTGCTGAGTCGCATAAAACGGTATTGGAAAATCCGGATAGTATCTCCAAAACCGTACTAGCCAAAGGACTTGACTCTGGAACAGCGTTCGAAATCCTTTCCATTGATATTGCCGACGTAGATATAGGCAAGAACATTGGAGCTGTGCTTCAAACAGATCAAGCCATGGCGGATAAAAACATCGCTCAAGCGAAAGCAGAAGAGCGTCGTGCTATGGCCGTTGCCCTTGAGCAAGAAATGGTGGCGAAAGCGCAAGAAGCGCGTGCTAAAGTAATTGAGGCTGAGGCTGAAATTCCGATGGCCATTGCTGAAGCCTTCCGTTCAGGTAACTTGGGTGTGATGGACTATTACAAACTCCGTAATATCCAGGCCGACACGGATATGCGTGGAAGCATCGCTAAACCTGGAAAAGATTCCAATAAAAAATAAGAACCCCGTAGAAATGAAAAACCCGGTGTTGAACCGGGTTTTTTTATGCCTTTTGGGGTCGCTTTTAATTGGCGCTCGATTTGAGTTTGTCGCCAAATATTTTCTTCACCTTATCGACCTTTGGCTTAATTACCATGCGGCAATAAGGTTCAGAACCATTGTTATTGTAATACTCCTGGTGGTAATCCTCTGCAGGATAAAACGCATCAAATGCGGTGATTTCCGTGACAACAGGCGCACCAAAGGCCTGCTCATCATTCAATTTTTTCTTAAAATATTCTGCCCGCTCCTTTTGGTATTCGTTATGATAGAAAATGGCAGAACGGTATTGGGTGCCCACATCCGCTCCTTGACGGTTTATGGTGGTCGGGTCATGGGTTTGCCAGAAAACTTCCAGGATTTCATCTACACTGATGATACTGCTGTCGAACACCAATTGTATTACCTCCGCATGACCTGTTAATCCGCTACACACTTCACGGTAGGTTGGGTTCGAGATTCTCCCTCCAGAATACCCGGAAACAGCCGAATTCACTCCTTTTAAGTCTTGAAAAACGGCTTCCACGCACCAAAAACATCCTGCTCCTAGTGTTATGGTATCGAATTTTGTACTGTCTAATTCTTCCATATCTACTGAATAAACTTCTTCTTTTGATTGATTATCAGCTGGTTTTGCGTGACATGCCAAGAGACTTACCACACAAAGTAAAGCGAATACCTGTTTCATAATTTTCTAACTCGTTCTCTCATTGGACGTAACAGGCCAGAATACTGACAAACCCATGCCCAAAACAATAAAAGGCACCATCCAGATTACACGCGCCTGGTAACGATCAACCGGGTTGGATAAAACCCCGCATACCGCAGCGTTTGCAAGTAAAAAGAGAAATAACCCCAAAAGCATCCAACTCCATTCTTTCTTCCACTTTTTATTTCTAAGTCCAACAAGAAACAGAACAGGCAGCATGCACATACTTAACACCAGGGTCCACCATTGTGTTTTACTGGATCCATGAAAATACAAGTCATGCTCATATTGATCTGCCTCTTCGTATTTAGCTAAATCCTTTGAGAAGTATTCCTTGAGCACAGAATGCGGCGCAGAACCCTCTTTCTGACTGGATATCATACCGATACCAAAATCAAAAAACTGCTGCCAGGTGGCTTTCCATGCGTGATGAAGATAGGCGTTTCGGGTGTTCTCATCCTTCCACCAACTCTGCATAAAAGGTTTCAACTCTTCATTGCGTACTTTCCAACAATTGCCCCAACCTCCTTGAGCCAGACAAGCACTGTCCATCAAAATATCTGAAGCCCAGAGTATATCATTTCCCGACATTTCCTTTAAAGCTGCTTTTTCTACACATAAAAAGTCGGGTGCACCTTCCTCACCGCAATGCGCTTCCAAATATGGATGCAATACTCCTGCATTTTGCATGCTCGCTACAAAAAATACCCGGGAGGAGTCAGAAAGGAAATAGCGTCCGGATTGAAGCAGGTTTACGCTTGGAATAATCATCCATACAGCGATCATTAGCGCCAGTTTTTGAAATACCCTTCTCTCTTTATGGATGAAATAGTGAATTAATGCAGAAAGGGGAAGAATAAACAAGGCCAAGAGCAGATGAGAGCTGTGTGTGGCCACAACAAATAGTAAAAAGAAGATGTCAACTGTTGCCTTTTTCCATCCTTGTTTCGCCATGATATTCCAACTCAGGAAAAACAAAAAAGGCGTGAACAGATCGGGCATAAGCTGACATACCAAATGCGGAAGTCCTGTGAGCAATGCTACTGCAATGAGCAGAAGTAATCCAACGCTTCTGGAGATTCCTTTAAGAATATGCTGTGCAAGAAAACGTTCACTGAAATAGAGTACTAAAGATGCCTGTATGATAGGCAAGGCATAGACTCCGACAAGTTTGGCGAAAAAAACCAGGAAATAGGAATAGGTATACGGACGGTCAATCGGGATACTGCCAATTTTAGCCGAAATAAGGTAGGTTCCACTATCCGAATAAAGTAGCGGAAATCCATATACCCAAAGAGGCCACGTTAACGCGAAAATCGCCGCAAACGTGAGAAGAAGTTCAAGATTACGCGTTCCAGGTGAAGCTTTCATTCCATATTCAGCTTGTCAAACAAGTCACCCCGTGCATGATGAAGGTTCACCAAGGCCAGGCGCCATTTTACTTCCAGGCTCATCTGTTTGACCTGTGACTGGAAGTACATGTTTTCACGCTGATTAATCAAGAATACGGAACTTTCCCCATTTTTAAAGCGAATTTCTTCGGCATTCAGCAGCTGCGCATAGCTACTGGTAATTACATTTTGAAACTGCACATTCTGAAGTCCGTAGGCATAATCGAGGTAATAGGCATTCACCTTTTGGCCCAATTGCCGCGACTTATCCATAAACTTCCAATCCAACTCCTGCATTTTTAAACGCGTATACTGAAGGGAGGCCCGTTCTTTGCGCATGAAGACAGGAAAGGAAACTCCTATGCTTGCTTTATAATAATCGCTTCCAATAGTCTGTAAGGCCTGAAAACTCTGGTTTGGAT
>JALRIQ010000093.1 GCA_023277325.1 Bacteroidia bacterium
AACCCCTTGCTTAGTCTATGCAAACAGTTTGGGATGAACCTGGAATTTGTTTCCAGAGAAGAATTCCGTGCACTCAGGCATGAACAAACTTCACTTGATTTCCGAAATGAGGAAGTATGGATTCCAGAGGGTGGCAATTGCCTGGAAGGGAGATCAGGCATGCAAACGCTATGGCAAGAATTGAAGCAGCCTTATGATTATGTGATGGATAGCATTGGGTCGGGAACCTCTATTCGCGGATTGCATCAAAGTAAACCGGAAGGGGTAGACTTGATTGGCATCATGGCAGTTAAAGATGCAGGACTAGCCAATGATCTAGAAACGGAAGGCATAGAAATACATTCCGCTTATACACGAGGGGGATTTGCCAAGATGGATGAGGAGTTGTTTATAGCGTGCCGTGAATTCAGCAGCCGAACTGGAATTCTTTTGGATCCAATCTATACCGGAAAACAATGGATGGCCTTAAAAGACTTGGCAGAAAAAGGCCGATTCCGAGAGGGAGGTCGCCTCTTATTTATTCATAGCGGAGGCTTAGCTGGTTGGCTCTCTAACCCTATGGGCTAATCCTTTTTGATCACCTTGCCCACGATGCGCAAACGCACTGCCCCATCTACCGCATTGGAATTTACGGTGATGGATTTATCAAAACGTCCCTCGCGGCCTACAGAGTTATACCCTACCTGAATGATTCCTGTATCTCCAGGCATGATAGCTTCTTCAGGGAAGCTTGGTTCTGTGCATCCACAACTCTTGTCGACGCTTACAATTACCAAAGGAGCATCCCCGCTATTGACGAACTTAAAATCGTATTTCGGTTTGCTTCCTTCTTGCATGGTGCCGAAATCATGGACAGTTTCCAGGAACTGAATATTGGCTCCTTTTTGCATGAAGGAAAGTCCGAAGGCGCTGAGGCCAATCAAGGTGAAGAGTAATGATTTTTTCATGATAGGCGGGCTTAAGGGAATAAAAAAACCCCATGGCAAGCCACGGGGTTCAATTATTTGAGAATCCTTGGCTTATTTGTTAGGCGTAGGATTCTGTACTGGAGATGTTGGCGCAACTTTCTTCGGCTCAACATTTCCTTTGATGGTTAAAATCATGGTTCCATTCTTTGCATTTGAATTCACAGTGATGCTTTTTGTGAATGAACCTGGACGACCTGTAGAGTTATAGATAGCCTTGATTTTACCAGTTTGACCTGGCATGATTGGCTCTTTTGTCCACTCTGGAGTTGTACATCCGCAAGAAGCGCTAACGCTGCTTAATACCAATGGAGCATCTCCTTTGTTGGTGAATTCAAATTCTACTGTTGCTTGGGTTCCTTCACTGATGGTGCCGAAATCATGAGATACAGTTTCAAAAGAAATTTCTGCTTGCTTCTCTTGCGCAAAAGCAAAAACTCCAACCAAAACCATCATACTTGATAATAAAAACTTTTTCATAGGGCTAGTCTTAAGTGTCTTTTCAGGGTGAATTTTACAAAGATTATTCCAAAAAGCAGCCATATGCTGTGAAACATTTCTGAAATTTGACTTTTCAACGAAAGAATTAGTCCAGCACATGAACCATTCGCAAAAAGATGCTTTGTCAAAATTGATGAAATACTGCGCCTATCAAGAGCGCTGCTTTGCGGAAGTGGAAATGAAGTTAGCGAGCTTGGGCTTGTACGACGATGAGGCGGGTGAAGTGATCATTGAATTAAGCCGAAGTGGATTTCTCGACGAAGAGCGATTTGCCCGTGCCTTTGTTCGCGGAAAGTTTCGCTTTAAAAAATGGGGGAGAAGAAAAATCGCCAATGAACTTCGCCAGAAGAAGATAAGCGAGCACTGTATGGAAAGGGGTTTTGGTGAAATCGACGAAGCTGATTATGAAAATACCCTGCGTGAGCTTGCCGAGACCTACTGGGCCAAATTACGTGGCGAAAAGAATGTTTGGGTAAAGCGCAAAAAAACAGGCTCATACCTCCTTCAAAAGGGATATGAGCCTGAATTGATAAATATGTTGCTAAAAGAATTAGCCGAGGTATGATTTCAAAATTTTGCTCTTGCTCGATTTTCTTAACCTTCTAAGTGCTTTCTCTTTAATCTGACGAACACGCTCACGTGTAAGTCCAACTTTTTCACTGATGTCTTCCAAGGTGTGCGCCGGACCACCGTCCAACCCATAGTAGTACTTTAATACATCGCGTTCTTTTTCAGAAAGTGTATTGATAACCCGCGAGATTTCTTTTTGCAATGATTCGTTGATCAAATGCAAGTCTGGATTTGGCTCGTCGTTGTTATCCAAAACTCCAAGAAGCGTATTGTCTTCTCCTTCTGTAAGTGGTGCGTCGATAGAAAGGTGACGTCCTGAAGTTTTCAAGGCATTTTCTACCTCAATAACCGGGATGTCGAGTGCTTCTGCAATTTCTTCCGCTGTAGGTTCTCTTTCAAATTTCTGCTCCAATTCTGCAGCAGCATTACCGATACGGCCAATCGATCCTACTTTGTTCAATGGCAGACGTACTATCCTGGATTGGTCAGCTAAAGCTTGAAGGATAG
>JALRIQ010000094.1 GCA_023277325.1 Bacteroidia bacterium
TCGCCTCAAAAGCATAGATGACGGCAAAAAGCGTATCAGAACTGGAAGCCACGAAGGCCTCCAATGGCATATTCTTCTGGATGCGGGAGGCGTAAATCTCAGGAACCTCAAATTCAATTTTCAGTGGACGTTCCTTGACAAGACTAACTAATGCCTGACCTACAGAAATGTAGGCTCCTTCACTAACCTGCCTTAATCCGATGCGTCCGGAGAATGGTGCTTTCACCAAACAACGGTCAATGCGTACATTCAGAATATCCAATTCCGCCTGAAGGCTGGCAGCTTTATTGGCACTTGCGTCATAAGCCTCCTGGCTAATGGCTTCCGCCTTTAAAAGAGATGTATTTCTTTCAAGCTCCTTTTTGGCCAGGTTTAAATTAACCTGAACATTTTGAGCCTGGGCACGAAAATCGCGGTCATCGATTTGAAACAGTGGAGAGCCCTTTGAAATTTCAGAGCCTTCTTGAAAGAAGATTTTCATTAAACGACCACTTTCCTCAGCCTTCAGTTCGACTTCCTCATTGGCCATTACTGTTCCGGTTGCTTGTATGGCCTCTACCAGAGATGCCGTTTGAATACGAAGAATATTCGCCTCTAAACCCGGTCCGGATTTTTTCTTTGACGCGACTATAGTTCCTTCTCTGCATGAAACTAGTCCGATGATGAAAAGGATAAATAGGTAGGTTTTCATTGATTCGCTTAAGTGAATATAACATTTTGGCCCCGACATGTTCGTTAAATTTTGGGTAGAAACCCAACGAAAAAGGGCCGATACAACATAAGCTGTACGCGGCCCTTTTAAGCGAAAAAGATGCCAACACTGCGCGATTAACGCAGTTGGGCTAATCTTTTTTCTAAAACTTCCTTCGACATAGAAATGTGAAAGTGCACTTTGAAAAATCGCATCAACACTTCTAGTGACGTTTTGCGTCGTCTTACGGCCTTAGCCAATTGACGATCGATTAAATCTGTCATAAGTAATTCTCCCTTGCTACAAGTATAAACGTAGTAATCAGGAAAAGGTTACGTGCAATGCGGAAAAGGTTTTAGGTTCCGCGCAAATTTAAAGTATCAGAATTTCAAGCCGATTATTACCGAAAAAGCTGCTAAAAATTCGTGGCGTCTGCGTATACTTGTACAAATCGATTGAACAATGAAAACAAAATTTACGACACTATTGCTCGCCTTTGCGATGATTTCTTCTACAGCCTTGCTTAGTTCTTGCGGAAAAGATGATGATAATGGCGGTACTGGTGGTGGCGGTGGATCCACGCCGAAAGCAAATTCAATGACTGCCACTATCGGAACAAAAATATTGGACCCTGCACAAGAGCCTATTGTATCTTTTGATGCGGGAAGCTTAAGTATCACTGCAAACGACAAAGATCAGTCAACCACTCTAGCGCTATATGTTGACGTAAATGGAAGCAATAGCCAACCAATTGGCTCGGTTGCTTTTGGAAACGTTCAAATTGGTGGAGACCTTTACACTGGTGATGGCGGAACGGTTAAATTGACGACAAACGATAAGTCTAATCGTATCATTGAAGGTACTTTTACCTTTTCAGCGAAAAACAGCCAACAAGCTAACATCGATGTTTCAGGCGGAAGCTTCTACATCAAGTATTAAGCGATACAATAATCAAATTGAAGAGCCCACCTTGAGTGGGCTTTTTTTATAGATCGAGAATGGAATACATCGGACAATGATCCGAATGTTTCGCGTCAGGCAGAATCAAAGAAGCGTTTAATCTATCTGCCAATCCTTCGGTGAGCATGATATAATCAATACGCCAACCTTTGTTATTATTGCGCGCATTGGCACGGTAGCTCCACCATGTATAATTATCAGGCTCAAGATGTAAGCTTCGGAAGCTGTCTACATACCCATTCCCAACAAAATTATCAAACCATTCTCGCTCTTCCGGTAAGAATCCCGAAGAGTCTTTATTTCCTTTTGGATCATGGATATCAATGGCCTTATGACAGATATTGTAATCGCCACAAAGAATAAGATTTGGAATCTCCTTTCTAAGGCTGTTTACATAGTCCAGGAAAAAGTCTAGCCATCCCATTTTAAAGGCTTGTCTATCATCGCCGCTGGATCCGGAAGGGTGATAAATACTCATCACTGAATATCCATCATAATCAGCTCGGATTACACGGCCTTCGCGGTCGTATAAAGGATTACCCGTTCCATATTCAACATGTTTAGGCTCCTCTTTCGAAAAGATGGCCACTCCGCTGTATCCCGCCTTTTCAGCAGAATACCAATAATGCTTATAGCCAACATGCTCGAGAACGGCGGTCTCTACCTGTTCCTTGTATGCTTTGGTTTCTTGGATACAGATTATATCCGGCGACTCGTCTTGCAACCATTGCACAAAGCCTTTTTTCATGGCCGCGCGAATTCCATTCACATTATAGGTACAGATCTTCTTCATGTTTTAATAATTTAATAGCCAGGAAATCGCTTCTTGAACTTTATCACCATTCGGCAACATTTCCTTTTCGAGTCCCATATTTAGCGGAACCGCCGGCACATTGGCTGAACCAACGGTTTGTACAGGAGCATCCAGATATTGGAAACATTCTCTGCTGATTCTTCCCGCAATCGCCTCTGCAAAAGAGTTCTTCAAGGTTTCTTCGGTCAGTACAAGCACCTTTCCGTGTTTCTTGCATTGTGCATAGATGGCCTCATCATCGCATGGATTTAATGTTCTTAGGTCGAGAATTTCGACTTGACCAGGGAATGCTTTTTCTGCTGCCATGGCCCAATAAACACCCATTCCATAAGTGATAATGGCCATGGACTCGCCATTCTCCACAGCTTCATCAGACGCCTGCAAAGCGATACGCGCCTTGCCTAAAGGAATCATATAATCTTCAGAAGGCTCAATGGCTTTTGCTCCTTCAGTACCCGGAACTTTGCTCCAGTAGAGTCCTTTATGCTCGAACATGACAACCGGGTTTGGATCATAAAATGCTGCCTTCATTAAACCTTTCATGTCTGCCGCATTGGATGGATAAACCACTTTAATTCCTTTTATCTGAAGTATGCTGCTTTCAACAGTTCCTGAATGATAAGGTCCACCACCACCATAGGCACCTGTTGGCACACGAATCAAGGCTTGAACCGGGTATTTCCCGTTCGACAAGTAACAGCTTTTTGAAAGCTCTGTCACGAGTTGGTTCACCCCTGGCCAGATATAGTCGGCAAATTGAATTTCTACAATTGGCTTACATCCTACTGCAGAAAATCCGGCGGTTGAACCGATGATATAGGCTTCCTGAATCGGCGTATTGAACACGCGATCATCCCCATATTTTTTCCCTAGAGTAGCTGCTTCCCTAAAAACTCCTCCCAAACGACTTCCTACGTCCTGTCCGTATAACAGCGCATTCGGGTTATTTTTCAGAATTTCATCCATGGCAAAGAGCGCAGCATCCACCATGATTACCGTATCATTTCCTTCAGGAGCGCGTTCTCCGACTTCTTCGGTTACGGTTGTTGGCGCAAACTCATGATCGTACAATGAAATGGCAGTCGGTTCATCTGCATTTTTTGCCTTCTCGAAGTCCTCTTCGATATTTTGACGTGCCTGATCCTCCATAGCCGTCAAATCTGCCTCTTCAACACCAAGGTCGAGCAATACTTGTCTTAAGGCAGGAAATGGATCCGTTTGTGCATGTTTGGACAAATCCTCTTCCGTGCGGTAAAACTCCTTTCTTACTCCCGAGGTATGATGGCCGAGTAATGGAACGGTGGCATGCACCAATATTGGTTTTCTTTTGCTACGCACATATTCAATGGCTTTTTCCATTTCCTCATAGGAAGCGATAAAATCGGTACCATCTACACGAACTCTTTTTAGCCCTTTAAATCCTGCGGCATATTCGTACGCATCCATGGCCCGCATTTCTTTGCCCGTAGCAGAAATGCCCCAATCATTATCCTGAATCAAGTAAATAATCGGCAAATCATGCAAAACAGCCATTTGTAATGCCTCAGCTACTTCTCCTTCGGTAACAGAGCCATCCCCCAATGAACAAACAACCACAGGTTTATCAACCCCATCGAGTAATTTCTGGCTTTCCAGGTAAGCGATACCATGCGCCATCCCTGTAGCTGGAATCGTTTGCATTCCGGTCGCACTGCTCTGATGTGGCATTTTCGGCATCCCCGGGCGATTTAAGGATGGATGAGCGTAATAGGTTCTTCCACCACTAAAAGGATCGTCTTTTTTTGCAAGAAGCTGCAACATCAACTCATATGCAGTCATTCCCATCGCCAACAACATGCCTTCATCGCGGTAATAAGGGGCGGCATAATCGCACTCCTTCAATAAGATACCACATGCCATTTGAATGGCCTCATGCCCTTTACTTGTTGAATGTACGTATTTGGTTATCTGTCTGTTAACATCATATATGTCAGCCATTGCTCGAGCGTTGCACATGAGCTGATAAACGTGCAGAAGCGTTTCTTTTTTTACCATGTTTTTTGGGACTTGCAAGTATACGAAAAATGGAAGGAAAGGCAGGTTTAGCGAGCCAACTAACTTGAGCGAATCAGTCGATAATGTGATTTTAACTTGCATGTAAAATCTTTTAATAGAATCTTTGAGAAACATCTATGACACAACACGTTAAAATCCTGAATCAACCTGCATGCAGTGTTCTTAGTTTTGAAGGGCTCAAAAATTTGGATGCCAACTCCGCCCATCGCGTGAAGGCAGAGATAAAAGGGCTGCTCTCCGACGAAACTATTAATGCCGTAATTGACCTCAGCTCCATCCAATTTATTGACAGTACAGGTTTTGGAGCCTTAATTTCTGTGCTCAAGACTGTAAAAGGGCGCAATGGTAATTTAATTCTCACCGGCGTGTCTTCGGAAGTAAGAGAGCTGATGGATTTGATGCAATTGCTCAATGTGTTCCAACTCAGCGATACGGTTGAAGAGGCGATTTCTAAATTAAACGCATAAGCCTATGCTTTTCATCAAAAGCTTCCAAGCAGACACCATTGAAACCGACAACCTGGCGATTTGGCTCGAAGAAGTGGCTATGGCGTTGGAATCGATTTCATATCATAAACTTCGCTTTGTGGTGCATGAGGCTTTCGTTAATGCATGCAAATTTTCTGGCGATAACCATTCCTCTATCATTGTCGTTATTCGCCATCAGGACAAACTCGAAATCGCCATTACCGATCCGGGCAAAGGCTTCGAAATTCCTCAAAACCTGGATCATTTTGATGCCGCTGCTATTGGTTTCAAATGGAACCTTGTTACCGATAGGAATACTGCTGTTATTGCTGAAATCCGCGACCCTCATACTTTGAGCTTTCACCTCAGTACAGAGGTAAACGAACCAGGTAATGAATTAAGAGAAAACCACCGTGGTTTAATCAGCATTTTAAAAGCTTCCCGAAAGCTGAGTTACCATTTCGTACCCAACTCCTTGAACTACCTTCAAATAACCTGCTAGGTCATGCCGGAAAGTCCATTTTCTGCTACAACCAAATCGCGGCTTTTGGCTGTTGAAAGTGTTGAGCGTGATCGGCAAACTATAAATCGGGTAGCAGAAACCCTGGGTTTTGAGGTTCGTTTTTGTAAGGACGACGAAACCGCTCTAATCAAACTTCAACAGCGTTTTTTTCAGATCATTGTCGTTAACCCGAACCTTACCAGCAAAAAAGTCTCCACCTTCATCGGTAACCTACGCAGCATTCGGGGCTATGAGCGCGTACCCGTTTTAGTCTTATCTGAATCCGACGATGAAAAAGAGGTCGCCTATTATTTGGACCAAGGTGCCGACGGACATATCACCAAACCATTTACGGAGGAACTTTTATTCTCTCACCTCAACTTATTTCTGCGCCGACAAATTTTCCGTCGTTTTAATCAGGCTGAGTACTTAAAGCGCGACCTGAATAAAGAAAGAGGCGAAATCATCCTATGTTCAACAAGCCGTGAGGTGCTCGATATTCCGGTAAATGGGATTGAAACAGAGGTGCTCATTGTAACAGACGAAAGCGAACTTTTTAAGACGCTATTTTCCAATAATATCTGGTTAGTTTTAATCGGCGTTCGTGCAAAATGGGCCCTTCCACTGGTTGGAAAAATTAAAAATGATGAAGCCTTCAACGTTCAGTTGATTTTATTGCGCGACAACAATGTACTTGATGCAGAAGTCGTCAACTTCTTTAACCAGGGAGGCGACGACATCACCTCTGTTAAGAAACCCGCATTTATCCTATCCCGCCAAATCAATAGTAGGATTGAGCGGGAAATGTATTATAAAGAAAAGTACGTTAATGCACTTCGCACGGCAGCGTCAAAACTGCCTATTCGTTCGGAAAGCAAGCTAAATATTCATTATGGATCGTGGGGTATAAGTGCATTTCACGAATACCACGAGCAAATTCCTGGTGGAGATTTTTATGAAGTTATCGTTATCAATGAAAACCAACGTGTTGTAATTATTGGTGACGTAATGGGCAAAAAATGGGATGCCTGGTTCTTCTCCCTTGCCTACCTGGGTTATATCCGAAGCACCCTGCGCAACCTGGCCTACCAAAAATTCATAGATCCTGCAAAACTTCTCAATGCCTTAAACGACTCCATTTTCCGAGATTTCAAATTATCGGAAGTCTTTACCACATTAAGTGCGGTTCTTATTCATAAAAATGAGCCCAATCTTCAGATTGCTTCGGCAGGCGGTCTCCCCGGTATTGTTGTGGGGCATGGAAAACAAAACTATACAACCATTCACCCCAAAGGAACCTTGCTGGGACTCAACGAAAATGAACGCTATGAAAATATCGGAGTCACTTTGCAGCCAGGTGATGCTTTATACCTCTTCACGGATGGCTACCTGGAAAGCAATGAAGGCATCGAAAAAATGGGAGCTCTATTGGCACAACATGTTTCTGTTACTCAAGCTCAGGCTATTGACGGCCTGATAAAAAACGCATCGCTCTATTCTTCGGAAGATGACCGAACCCTGGTGCGAATTGGTCTAAGCTTAGGAGACTCCTGAGCCATTCACCGCCTTTTCTCCCGGCTGCACAAACATCAGCTTCCCTTCGCTTTCTGCCATCAAGATCATTCCTTGTGATTCGATACCACGTAATTTTCTTGGTGCCAAATTCACAAGCACACTCACCTGTTGGCCTACGATATCCTCTGGAGCGAAATGCTCTGCTATTCCAGAAACAATCGTGCGCACATCTATCCCGGTGTCCACTGTTAACTGAAGCAATTTGTCTGCTTTGGGAACTTTTATCGCCTCCAAAATAGTCCCAACACGAATATCCATTTTCATGAAATCATCGTATTGAATGGTGTCCTTTTGCGGAGCAAGCATGTTCTCCTCCTGCTTCGGTGCATTTGACGCTGCACTTTCTGCAGCCAGTTTATCTATTTGTTCTTGAATCACCGCATCTTCAATTTGCGTGAATAATAAAAATGGTTCTCCCAGATTTGCACCTTCCTCAACCTGATTCCAGTTGGCAGCGATATCAGCATGCTTACCAGCAAGGTTCAATTGCTGCAAAATTCTCTGGGAAGTTTCAGGAACAAACGGCTCCCCAATTGCAGCTATACGGGCACAGAGGTTTAAGGTTTCATGCAAAATACCTTCTACCGCCTTTGGATCGGTCTTCCATAATTTCCAAGGCTCTGTCTCTGCTAAGAATCGGTTCCCTTCACGGGCCAAATTCAACCATTCCGACTGCGCATCTCTAAACTTATACGATGCAAGTAACTCGTTCACATACTGAGAAATACGCTCAGATGAATCAATCATTTCTTGAGCTCTTTTCCTGTAGGCCTCATGTTCAGTATTGGCGCCAAAATTAGCGGGCACTTTTCCATCAAAATACTTCTTACAAAGTACCATGGCGCGGTTCACAAAGTTTCCAAGTACCGCAACCAACTCGGAATTCACTTTAAGCTGGTAGTCTTTCCAGGTGAAATCGCTGTCTTTTGTTTCCGGAGCAATAGACGTCAGCGTATAACGCATTTCATCGTTCCGCCCTGGGAAAGCGGATAGGTATTCATGCAGCCAAACCGCCCAATTCCTTGAAGTAGAAAGTTTTTGTCCTTCCAAATTAAGAAACTCATTGGCTGGCACTTCTGCAGGGAGAATATAATCGCCGTGCTCCATCAACATCATTGGAAATATGATGGTATGAAACACAATATTGTCTTTACCGATAAAGTGAATAAGCTGCGACTCATCGTCCTGCCACCAGCGCTTCCAACCCTCCGGATTACCCTGCTCTTCGAAGTATTCTTTAGTTGCGGAGATATACCCAATAGGTGCATCAAACCAGACATAAAGCACCTTGCCATCTGCACCATCAACGGGTACCGGAATTCCCCAGTCCAAGTCGCGTGTCATTGCACGCGGTTGTAAGCCTTCCTTTAACCAGGATTTAAATTGACCTTTAACGGTGCCTCTCCAATTTTCAACCCGCTTGGAATACTCCGCAAATTCTGGAGTCTCGGCAATCTTATCCATTGGAAGAAACCAGTTTGTTGCTTTGCGCAATACCGGCGCCGCTCCACTCAAAGCTGACCGTGGGTTTTTCAAGTCGGTTGGACTTAATGCCGATCCGCATTTTTCGCATTGATCCCCGTATGCATTTTCATTGCTACAAACCGGACAAGTGCCGAGGATATAACGGTCGGCAAGAAATTGCTGGGCTTCTTCATCATAATATTGATCTGTTTCAATTTCTTGGAACAAACCTTTGTCGTACAGTTTTTTAAAAAACTCCTGGGCAGTTTTATGATGAATTTCTCTGCTCGTGCGGGAGAAATGATCGAAGGAAATGCCGAACGTCTTGAAGGATTCTGAAATCTGATTATAGTACTTATCTACTACCTGTTGTGGGGTAATGCCCTCCTTTTTCGCCCGCATCGTGATAGCAACTCCGTGCTCGTCTGTTCCACAAACAAAGAGGACTTCTTCCCCTTTATTTCTTAAAAACCGGGAATAGATATCGGCAGGAAGGTAGCAACCTGCGATGTGACCAATGTGCAAAGGTCCATTGGCATAAGGAAGGGCAGCAGTGATAAGATTTCGTTTCATTCCGGCGCAAAGATAGTTAGCCTTGGGCTATTCTCCTTTGCCCTGAATTAACGAGTTTTGTAATTGATGATTCTACCCCCATTTCTAAAAGCTGGAGACCGTATTGGACTTATTGCGCCCGCAAGAAAATTACAGGTCAAGGAAGCTGAGGCCGCTGCGGAAATTTTTCGTTCCTGGGGGCTAGAGCCTATTTTTGGAAAGAACTTGTTTGGCGAGCTGCATCAGTTCTCCGGCTCGGATGAAGAGCGCGCTGCAGATTTGGATGCCTTTTTGATGGATGACTCTATCAAAGCCATTATCGGATTTCGTGGGGGTTATGGATCCGTTCGTTTATTGCCCTACCTGAAAAAGCATTACCCCACTCCAAAATGGCTCATTGGCTATAGCGATTTTACCGTTATCCATACCTGGGCTAATCAGGTATTAGGATGGTGCTCAATGCATGCCACCATGCCTGTGAATATGATTATGGAGGGTGAGGAACGTGAAATCTCGAATCTATCCCTAAAAAATGCGCTCTTCGGAAATCCGGAATCCATCGAATTTAAAAACCACATCCTAGAAAAGGTGGGCCATGCGAAAGGCAAACTATGCGGTGGAAACCTCTCGGTATTGTTCAGTCTTTTAGGTTCAGATTTACAATTGAATACTCAAAATAAGCTACTCTTCCTCGAAGACCTGGATGAGTACCTGTACCATATCGACAGGATGATGCAAGGGATGAAAAGAGCAAAAATCCTCGATCAAGCCAATGCCCTTGTGGTTGGAGGCATGACGGACATGCGCGACAATACCATTCCTTTTGGCTATTCCGCTGAAGAAATTATTGCCGCTTTATGGAAAGAGCAAACGAAACCTTTACGCTTTGGGTTGGCATCAGGGCATACCCCGCTCAATCGGGCTATGGTATTCGGACTGGAATATGAGCTCAGTGAAAAGGGCCTTAAGCCGCTTCACTAAGTTCTTTCTTCAAACGCATGGCGCCGATTCCAATACCACCCAAACATCCAACTACCAGCAATAAGGAACCTGCAAGCGAGATATTTTCTCCCATTGCATAGCTCTTTGGTTCAAAGCGGAATTCGATGGTATGCTTACCGGCTGGCACTTTCATACAGCGCAGCACAAAGTTGCAACGGAAATGCGTTGCTGGCTCTTCATCAATGGTCGCTTCCCATCCATAAGGGTAGTAAATTTCTGAGAAGACTGCCAATTGCTCCGCGCTTGAATTGGATTCATACACCAGGTGATTCGGTTCGTAGGTGGTCAGTTGAATGTTTCCATCACCGCTTCCTCCTTTAAAATCACCTAATTCCTCCGACCAGCGCGAAACATCCACCAAGGCTGTTTCCTTGGTGTTGATTTGCTTGAGGCCAAGTACCTCTTCATTGGCATTATTCACCGCTTGCACATTCGTTGCAAACCAGGCCGGGCCATTTGCATAAGGGTTCTTCAGTGGTGCAGCATCCGGATTAACGATGAAGTATTTGGTGTTAAGCATGTTCAAAACAGGCATGGAAGACTTCATTGCTGAATCAAGCAGAAGCACATTCTGTTGCTTCATGATATTCTGAAAGCTTACCATTTCCGGGTTCACGCCATATTCGATCAGCTCTTGATAGCGGCGCAGTTTTGCTCCATGATAACCGCCAATCGATTTATGGTAATACGAGGTGGTCGCGTCGTTAAACGGACTTACCGCCATGCTCAATACGCGGAAATCTAATTCCTTATCCGCCAATATTTGTTGGTCGGCATTGGTCATGGTATAGAGATTATCGGTCTTCGTTTTCTTTTTGTAGGTATCGCCAGACATATAGCGGCTATTCACCAACCATTGGTCTCCAAGCATAAGCAAGGCAACAATCCCAATTGAAACAGGAACGCCAAGTTTATTCTTGGTCATGGCCCAAAGGCTGGCCCACGCCAATGCAATGAGAACAAATGAGCGGAACGCATCTTTTTGCATCATGCTTTGGCGGTAATCCTGGAACAAAGTCAGCATTTGATCTTTGATACCGTATTGTGCATCCACCTCATTGGTAAAGTCAAATAGTCCGGGACCAAGAATTGCCAGAAAAAGACAAAGGCCTCCGGAGATATAAAATGCCAGATTCAATTTCTTCACTGTGCGTGCCTCGTCCTTTCTCTTCCATAAAGCATGAAGTCCTAGAGCAGCTAATCCAGCGATACAGATTTGTGTTATCGCAGTAATCATGGTTGGCGTGCGGAACTTATTGTATAGAGGGACACTGTTGTAGAAGAAATCAGAAAGGAAGAAGTTCTTACCCATACTTAAAAATAGGGCGAGGAGTCCGGCGGAAATCAGCCAAATTTTGGTGCTCTTCCTATCGCTTAAAACGATGCCCAAAATCATCAAAAAGATGAGAATTGCCCCTAAATAATAGGGTCCGGCAACATAACGCTGACCACCCCAATAGGTTGGCAAATTGCTGTTTTGCTTCAATGCCTTGGCGAGCTCAGACTTCTTGTCGATGTCCATAGTAGAAGCTCCTCCACTGAAGTTTGGAATTAGGAAAGTAAACACTTCTATATTTCCATAACTGTAGTCATTGAAGATATACCCTTTGTCCAGACCATCTGAACTTGTTTCTTCATCTAGGGTCAAATCGCTGCCCCCACGTGTCGACTCTTTTCCATATTCATAGGTCGTCCATAAGGAGCTGGTATTCGTAGAAATACCAATTAATGCCGCTACCAGAAGAACACCAGCAGCTTTCATGAAGTCGGCAATTTGTTTCTCGCGGATGGCAAAAACCAATTTCACCAGCATCCAGATAACAATAGAGATAAACAGGTAATAGGTTATTTGGAGGTGGTTGGCATAGACATTAATGGCCAACCCTAGGGCCGTAATGACCGCAGCCGCCAGGTATTTTTTATCAAATGCCAGTCGAATGCCCGCTAAAATTATCGGCGCATACATCAAGGTCCATACTTTGTTGGCGTGTCCGGCCTCTATCCCTATGAGGTTAAAGGTGGTAAATCCATAACCAATAGAAACGGCAGCAGCCACCCAAACATTCACCCGAAAGGCAAGAAGCATCAAGAAAAAGCAGGTCATCAATAACCATAAGGAGGTCATTGGGTAGCGGTCATATCCGAAGACATAAGTAATCGAAGAAAAAATATACGCTGCCCAGTTATTGGGGTATTCTGCCTTAATCTGGTAAGCTGGCATTCCGCCGAACATGCTATTTGTCCAGAGACTTTGCTCGCCTGTATTTTCTTTAAATGACTCAATTTCATGGGCCATTCCTATTGCTTGCTTGATATCATGCTGGAACATGACTTTTTTTCCGCTGATAAGTGGAGCGAAATAGGCAGCTGAAATTACTAAGAAAACGAGAACACAAAGTGCTTGAGGTCCGTAGCGGTCGATGAGCTTTTTTACCATGATGTGAAGCGTGCTTAGGCCTCAAATATAGTTTTTTAATGTTTGATTAAAGCCCGAATCAGTTTGTGATCCGAATAGAAATGTGGTCCGGTTTTGTAGTTATAGGATCGCAATGAGGCATCGTGAAAGATATAGTCGATGCGGTAGGATGGGAATGGGCCCACGTAAGTATTTCCCGCGCCTTTACCACTTTCGACAAACGCATCTTTTTTGTCACCGAGCATCTTACGGTAAGTATAGGACAGTTGGGTATCGTTCATGTCACCCATCAAAATTACAGGGTAAGGCGACTTGGCCATATGCTCGGTAACCAAAGAAACCTGTTCAGAGCGTTTTTCAAAGCCTGCTTTTAAGCGCTTGATGATGCTTTTTGACTTCTTCACTGCGACCTCTTGATTTTGAACATCTTCCTGATGGAATTGTTCTTTTCGGCCCAGGTTATTGGATTGTAGGTGACAGCTATACACGCGCACAGTGTCTTTGCCCGGTAAAACAAAATCCGCCCAAAGTGCTCCGTTGATATTGCCATTTCCAAAGCTCACATAGCCCGTTTTTAAAGGGCGAAACTTCGAAAAGATGATGGTGCCTTTGTCTTTTAAATCAGCATTTTTTCCTTTTCCGATAAAATAACGGAAGCCTCCCGCTTTTTTGATTTTGGTAGAGCTGGGGCTTCCTTTGTACTCCATGTATTCCGCGTATTCCTGAAAACAAACAATATCGGGTTGAAACTCAGAAATGTATTGGGTGATGCTGTCGAGGAAAAATTTTCCGTCGCCTTGTCCAAAATACTTCACATTCATGCTCATCACCTGAATGTCGTTTTCCTCTTTGACCGCTTCAGCGCCTGATAGCTTATAGACCTTTCCAAAATGTGAATAGCCAAGGAGCATGCATGCCACGGGGAAAATCAATTTTAATTTCCCCATAATGAGCCAGTAGATTAAGAACAAGGCATTGATGATGAATAGCATAGGAAATGCCAGTCCGAAAAATGCGGCAATCCACCAAATCATTGGATTGATGTAAGGCGCTGCATAAGAAAGCAAGAGCAGAATGCCCGCCAATAAATTCAGTATCCAAACGATTCGGTTAACGATGATCATGAATCTTGTTTACTGGCTTTAAATAAGGTTTCTCTTTCGGTGCGAGTAAGGCTGTCGTAGCCCGACTTGCTGATTTTATCGAGAATGGAATCGATTTCATCTTGGTTTGGACGAACCGGATTTTCTACCCGCATATGTGTGGTGTAGGTTTTAAATATTTTCCGCTCGTCTTTTTTCTTGAACATCTTATTCCAGGTTGATTGGGCCCACTCTTCCAAACGGTCGAGGAAGGTATGCTTGCTCAAGTGGCG
>JALRIQ010000095.1 GCA_023277325.1 Bacteroidia bacterium
CAAAACCAAACGCAGCGTACTCGCAGCAGGTGTCGTGAACGTAATGGCTAACTTAAATCCGCAGCTAAAAGACATGGCGGATTACAAGCAAAAACTTTGGGACCACCTTTTTGCCATTGCTGATTATGATCTCGATGTAGACAGTCCCTATCCTGTTCCAGAAAAAGAGGTGATGTCGAAAAAACCTTCTCCAATTCCTTATCAAGACAATCTCATTCGTTTCCGCTTTTATGGCCGTAACGTGCAAAATATGGTGATTGCAGCTTCTGAAATGGAAGAAGGTGAAACCCGCACAGCATTTATTAACCTCATTGCTTCATTTATGCTGAATTCTTGCAGAAACTGGAACAATGAAAACTTAAGTGAAGAGGCGATTTCCGAACATATGCGTATTCTTTCCGCAGGTAAACTCGATTTGAGCTCTGAGGATATCACGATTTTGTACCATACGAAAGACACCCCTCGTAGTCAGCAAGGCGATCGCAATTTCCGTGGTGGAAATAACCGTAACGGACGGAATAACCGCAACAATAACTCGGGCGGAAACAACCGAAATAGCCGGAATAATAACCGTAACAACAACAGAAGCCGCAAATAAGCGGGGCTATCAACACTTTCTTGTTTACAAAGTTTTCCGCAGCCCAAGTTGCTTTTGCTTTTATTTGAAAAAAAGCAAGACCATGGGATCGTTCAAAATCAAAGGTGGAAAAAAACTTCAAGGCACCATCATACCTCAGGGTGCAAAAAATGAGGCATTACAGATTCTCTCTGCAGTGCTCCTTACGCCAGATCCAATCATCATTCGCAATATTCCTTTAATTCGTGATGTACTCAAACTCATCGAATTATTGGGCGACCTTGGTGTAGAGGTAGAAAAACTCAACGAGCATAGCTATCAATTCCAGGCAAAAAATGTCAATCTGGAATACCTGAACTCCGAAGAATTCAAAACCAAAGGAGCAGGTCTTCGTGGTTCCATCATGGTTTTAGGCCCATTGATTTCACGTTTCGGGAAAGGCTATATCCCAAAACCAGGAGGCGATAAAATTGGCCGGCGTCGCTTAGACACCCACTTTATTGGCTTCCAAAAGCTTGGTGCAGAATTCACCTACGATGCGGAAAACAGCTTCTATAAAGTAAATGCAAGCAACCTTCAGGGGACGTATATCCTCCTTGATGAACCTTCCGTTACAGGAACTGCCAACATCATTATGGCTGCCGTACTTGCTTCAGGATCTACCACCATATACAATGCCGCCTGCGAACCTTATTTGCAGCAGTTGTGTCGCATGTTGAATAGCATGGGGGCAAAAATTACCGGTCATGGAACCAACCAGATTATCGTTGAAGGAGTAGACAAATTGCATGGATGCGAGCATACCATGTTGCCTGATATGATTGAGGTGGGAAGTTTTATCGGACTAGCTGCCATGACACAGAGCGATATCACCATCAAAGGGGCGGGTGTAGAACACCTTGGAATCATTCCGGAAATCTTCCGCAGAATGGGCATTCACCTCGAAATCAATGGCGATGATATTCGTGTGGTACCTAAAGATACGTATCAGATAGAAAGCTTTATTGATGGCTCTATCATGACCATTGCTGATGGTCCCTGGCCGAACTTCACTCCCGATTTAATTAGTATTGTTTTGGTTACGGCGATTCAGGCGAAAGGCAATGTGCTTATCCATCAAAAAATGTTTGAAAGCCGCTTATTCTTTGTCGATAACCTGATTGATATGGGTGCTCAAATTATTCTGTGCGATCCGCACCGTGCCACCGTAATGGGATTAAACAGAGCGATTCGTTTAAAGGGAATAACCATGAGTTCTCCCGATATACGTGCTGGGGTAGCGCTGCTCATTGCAGCACTCTCGGCAGACGGCATATCCACCATCCATAATATCGAGCAAATCGACCGTGGTTACCAGTTTATCGATACCCGTCTGAAGTCCCTGGGAGCAGAAATTGAACGTATTTAAATCGAACAGATCAAAGCCCGCCACCTCGACCTTAACCTTGACCTCAACCTCATTCTTATCTGGCTTACTTTTTGTAAACTTGTAAGCATGAATAAACGCGCAACACTCCTGGTCCCTATTTTAATTGTTTTCGGATTGGCTATTGCCTTTTCGTTTAGCAGCAGACCAGAAGCAAAAAGCATTCGTTCCCAAGGACCAAAAATTGGTGAGATGGCCCCAGAAATTTCTCTGGCGGATGCCAATGGAAATATCTATTCACTTTCTTCTTTAAAGGGAAAAATTGTCTTGGTTGACTTTTGGGCTTCTTGGTGTGGCCCTTGCCGAAAAGAAAACCCAAATTTGGTGCGGACTTATGAGAAGTTTCATAATGCACGTTTCCAAAATGCCCGCGAATTCACTATTTACTCTGTATCCCTCGATGATAATGTCGATAAATGGCAAAATGCCATTCAAAAAGATGACCTTAAATGGAACTACCATGTTAGCGACCTGATGCGCTGGGATTCTCCTGCAGCAGCTACCTATGGTGTTGAATCCATTCCAAGCAATTTCTTGCTGGATGAAACCGGGAAAGTAATCGCCATCAATTTGAGAGGAAAAGAACTTGACAATGCACTCAAGTCGCTCCAATAGCATAAACTGACAAAGCTTCGAACCGCCACCAAAATGGCGGTTTTTTTGTGTCATATTGGCACAATAAAAAGCTTGGCAAAGCCTTTGACCATAGGTGTCCAAACATTGACGAAGAAAAGTATGAGCAAGAAAAAAGAAGAGCCAGTCGAAGAAAATGTGAAAAACCAAACGACTGAAGATCAAGAGAGCACAGAGACTTCAGAAGAAAATGCTAGCGAAGCAAGCGATGAAGTGAGCGCCTTGAAAGCCGATCTTGCTGAATTGAACGATAAATACATTCGGATGTATTCCGAATTCGATAATTACAAACGCCGCACGGCCAGAGAGCGTGTTGAGTTTTTACAAAGTGCATCCCGCGATTTAGTGGTGGCACTATTGCCTGTTTTGGACGATTTCGAAAGAGCTGAAAAAGCAGTTGCGGCAAGCAATGACTTAGAGGCTTTCAAAGAAGGACTGAAATTGGTTCACCAAAAAATGAAATCGGTTTTAAGTCAAAACGGCTTGCAAGCAGTTGAATCTGTTGGAAAAGAATTTGATGTAGACTTCCATGAAGCCATCACCAAAATTCCAGCGCCTTCTGAAGACCTGAAAGGAAAGGTTGTAGATGAGGTTGAACGCGGATATTTACTCAAAGACAAAGTGATTCGCTTTGCCAAAGTTGTAGTAGGAGAATAAAGCATGGCGAAAAGAGATTATTACGAAATACTCGGTCTGAGCAAAGGAGCATCCGAAGATGAAATAAAGAAGGCTTATCGCAAGATGGCCATCAAATACCATCCGGACAAAAATCCTGGTGATGCTGCTGCCGAAGAAAATTTTAAAGAAGCGGCAGAAGCTTACGAAGTACTTCGTGACCCAAACAAACGCGCACGGTATGATCAATTTGGTCATGCAGGAATGGGCGGCAACGGCGGCGGTGGCTTCGGCGGCGGAATGAGCATGGACGATATCTTCAGTCAGTTTGGAGATATCTTCGGCGACGGAGGAAACCCTTTCGAAAGTTTCTTTGGCGGAGGTGGCAGAAGCAGCTCACGTGGAAGAGGACGTGGCGGTAGCAATATCCGAATCAAAGTAAAACTCACCCTTCAAGAAATTGCCAAAGGGGCAGATAAAAAAGTAAAATACCAACGTCTGGCAGTAGCCGAAGGAGTAACCTTTAAGGGCTGCTCCACCTGTGGTGGTTCCGGACAAGTGCGCCGTGTGACCAATACGATTTTGGGCCAGATGCAAACAGCAAGTGCCTGTCCTACCTGTCATGGTAGCGGTAAAGTGTTGGATAAAAAACCAAGTGGCGTTGATAATTCAGGACTGAGCTATATCGATGAATTGGTGGAGATTAAGATCCCTGCTGGTGTTACTGAAGGTATGCAACTTTCCGTTTCTGGAAAAGGAAATGCTGGTCCTGGTGGAGGACCAAATGGCGATTTATTAATCCAAATTGAGGAGGTTGAAGACGAAAAGCTTCAAAGAGAAGGACAGAATATTCTTTATAATCTGTTCCTCAACTTTGCGGATGCGGCTTTAGGAACTCAAGTGGAAGTGCCTACCGTTGATGGCAAGGTGAAGATTAAAATCGAAGCCGGAACTCAAGGGGGTAAAATCCTTCGTTTGAGAGGCAAAGGACTTCCAAGTGTAAACGGATATGGAACCGGTGATCAACTTATTCAGGTGAACGTATGGACTCCGACCAAGTTGAGCAGTGAAGAAAAAGACCTACTAGGAAAGCTACGTAATTCAGAGAATTTCCAACCGAAACCAGAAAATGGTGAACGTGGATTCTTTGACAGAATGAAAGAGTTTTTCCAAGGATAAAACCAGATACTAGATTATTTGAATGCCGCGTTTACTTTTTTAAGGAATGCGGCATTTATATTTATACGTGAATAATGAGAGCATCTATTTCCATATTTATTTTCATCGGACTATTCTTCAGTGGATTTGAAGAGCCCTTCACGCTTCAACCCGAGGAAATAGAAGCTTATCATGCCGGAAATGAATACAGGGCAAAACACCGAAGAGACACCTTAATCCTTGACACTTTTCTTTGCCGCCTGGCACGCGAACACAGTGAAAATATGGCGAAAGGAAAAACACGATTTGGCCATTCAGGCTTTGATGAACGTTACGATAGAATTATCGAGGTACTCTCGAGCAATGGAGCAGCAGAAAGATTTGGTAAAGGAGATTTTGTTAAAG
>JALRIQ010000096.1 GCA_023277325.1 Bacteroidia bacterium
GCGATTTCTGCGAAGTATGCAGGCTCTTTGTATTCTCTGTGGTACACAGGAGCTCCTCCACCTAATACAAGTGAATGCGACGGAATATCCGCACAAAGCTCTCCATGCATGTAGAACTGCACATTACCAGTATCTGTTACCTGACCAATTTGTGCATAGGTGAGGTCCCATTTTTCGAGGATCTTTTCTACTTCGGCTTCTTGTCCTTTTTTCAAAATCACCAACATACGTTCCTGTGATTCAGAAAGAAGGATTTCCCAGTCTTTCATATCCGGCTGGCGCATAGGAACTTTATCCAAATGGATTTCCATCCCTGTGCCGCTTTTCGCCGACATCTCAGAGGTTGAGCAGGTGATACCTGCCGCACCCATATCTTGCATGCCGACTACAGCTCCGGTCTCGATAATCTCCATGCTGGCTTCGAGGATAAGTTTCTCCCAGAAAGGGTCACCTACCTGAACGGATGGAAGGTCTTCATGCGAATCTTCGCTGATATCTTTGGAAGCAAAGGCCGCTCCGTGGATACCGTCTTTTCCCGTAGCAGCACCGAAAATGTATACTGGGTTTCCTGGTCCGTCTGCTGCTGCAGATACCGTTTTACCCACTTCAACCACACCTACCGACATGGCATTTACCAAGTTGTTGGTATGGTAGCATTCTTCAAAGTATACTTCACCACCCACGGTAGGAATTCCGAAGGCGTTTCCATAATTACCAATTCCGCTTACTACACCGCGCATCAACCATTTGGTTCTTTCTGTTTCCAGTTTTCCGAAACGCAATGAGTTCAGCTGAGCGATTGGGCGAGCACCCATCGAGAAGATATCCCGGTTGATGCCACCAACTCCTGTTGCAGCACCTTGGTAAGGTTCAATAGCAGAAGGGTGATTATGCGACTCAATTTTAAAGCAGCATGCTAAACCGTCGCCAATATCTACCAATCCGGCATTTTCCTCTCCAGCTTCTGCCAGCATTCTGTCGCTTTGTTTAGGAAGCGTTTTAAGCCATACGATGGAGTTTTTGTAGGAGCAGTGCTCACTCCACATTACGGAATAGATACTGAGCTCGGTGAAGTTAGGCGTGCGGCCTAGGACTTCTTTAATTTTATCAAACTCTTCTGGAAGGATGCCAAGTTCTTTGGCGGTTTCTACGGTGACCTGCATGTGTTTTGAATTCGCTGCAAATTTAGCTTTTGCGCGGGGTAAAAAAAATAAGGCCGCATCTTTCGAGGCGGCCTAATGTTAAACCTGTGAACTATGAAATAAAAACCCTTTACCAAGTGTTTGATAGTATAACATACGAAGGATGTTGTTGTTTGGATTTATTTTAAGTAAAAAAAAGCCGCCCTTTCGGGGCGGCTTCTCTAATTATTCTATCAGCTGATTATGCACTTGCATTTTTACGAATGATATTCAAAGCAGCACCTGCTTTGAACCACTCGATTTGCTGGGCATTGTAGCTGTGGTTTACGGTGATTGTTTCCATAGTTCCGTCGTTGTGGTTTAATACAACTCTCAAAGGAACGTTTGGTGTAAATTCAGTCAATCCAAGGATATCGATATCATCGTCCTCGCGAATTTTGTCGTAATCTGCTGGGTTAGCAAAGGTCAACGCCAACATACCTTGTTTTTTCAAGTTGGTTTCGTGGATACGGGCAAATGATTTTACCAATACAGCACGAACACCTAAATGACGAGGCTCCATTGCCGCGTGCTCGCGAGATGATCCTTCACCGTAGTTTTCGTCACCTACAACGATGGTTCCGATACCTGCAGCTTTGTAAGCACGCTGTACATCAGGAACTGCACCGTAAGCGCCATGAATCTGACTTTTTACTTTATTGGTTTCTTCGTTGAAGTAATTCACCGCACCAATCAAGAGGTTATTTGAGATATTGTCCAAATGTCCGCGGAACTTCAACCATGGTCCGGCCATAGAAATGTGGTCGGTAGTGCATTTTCCTTTTGCTTTGATGAGCAGCTTTAAGCCAATAAGGTTTTTGCCTTCCCACTCCGTAAATGGATCAAGCAATTGAAGGCGTTTTGAAGCTGGGTCAACAATTACATTTACGGATGATCCGTCTTCAGCAGGAGCTTGGAATCCAGCATCCTCAACGGCAAATCCGCGTGCTGGTAACTCGTCGCCAGTTGGGGGGTCAAGTTTCACCTGCTCGCCATTTTCATTGGTCAAGGTATCTGTAATTGGGTTAAAGCCAAGGTCGCCAGAGATAGCGATAGCGGTTACCAATTCAGGTGAACCAACAAAGGCATAGGTATTTGGGTTTCCATCCGCACGCTTTGCAAAGTTTCTGTTGAAAGAGTGTACGATGGTGTTTTTCTCTTGTTTTTCAGCACCAACGCGGTTCCACATACCGATACATGGCCCACATGCGTTGGCAAATACTTTCGCGCCAATTTTATCGAATACGTCGAGGAATCCGTCGCGCTCGATGGTATAACGCACTTGCTCTGAACCTGGAGTGATGGTGAATTCAGATTTCGTTTTCAGGTTCTTTTCTGCAACCTGTCTTGCCAAACTTACCGCACGGCTAATATCCTCGTAGGATGAGTTGGTGCAAGATCCAATCAAACCCACTTCCACTTTTAGTGGCCATCCATTCTTTTCAGCAGTCGCTCTCATTTCAGAGATAGGAGTTGCCAAGTCTGGAGTAAACGGTCCGTTCAAATGTGGTTCAAGGGTATTGAGGTCGATTTCAATCACCTGATCAAAATATTGCTCTGGGTTCGCGTAAACTTCATCGTCGCCGGTGAGGTGTTCACGGATACCGTTAGCAAGGGCGGCAACATCTGCACGTCCGGTTGATTTCAAATAACGCTCCATGCTTTCGTCGTATCCGAAAGTAGAAGTTGTTGCACCGATTTCAGCACCCATATTACAAATGGTTCCTTTACCGGTACAGCTGAGGCTTTTTGCGCCTTCGCCAAAATATTCTACGATAGCACCGGTTCCACCTTTTACGGTAAGAATTCCAGCCACTTTCAAAATAACATCTTTGGCAGATGCCCATCCATTTAATTTACCGGTAAGTTTGATACCGATTAGTTTAGGGAATTTAAGCTCCCAAGGTAATCCAGCCATCACGTCGCAGGCGTCTGCACCTCCAACACCGATAGCCACCATACCCAAACCACCCGCGTTAACGGTATGTGAGTCGGTTCCGATCATCATACCTCCTGGGAAGGCATAATTTTCAAGCACTACCTGGTGGATGATACCTGCACCTGGCTTCCAAAAACCAAGTCCGTATTTATTCGAAACAGAAGCAAGGAAGTCATAAACCTCTTTGCTCTCTTCATTCGCATATTTCAAATCTTTTTCTGCACCAACCTGAGCAGTAATCAAATGATCGCAATGCACGGTAGACGGCACAGCAACCTGTGGACGGCCAGCTTGCATAAATTGTAAAAGAGCCATCTGCGCTGTCGCATCTTGCATGGCAACTCGGTCTGGAGCAAAATCCACGTACGATTTTCCGCGTTCGTGCGCTGCAGTAGCGTTTCCATCCCATAGGTGGGTATAAAGAATTTTTTCAGCAAGTGTAAGTGGACGGCCCACTACTTTTCTAGCGGCTTCGACCCGCTCTGGAAAGCGGCTATAAACCGCCTTTATCATATCTAAATCAAAAACCATAGTCTATGTTTTCTTCCCTTTAGGAGAAGGAGTGCAAATTTATGTTTTTCTCCGCTCAATTGCGAGCGGGTACACGAAGCGCTTTTTATTTAAAATTCATCTAATTAAGCTTCACCCAGAGTCATGGCGCGCCTATCAAAAAGGACCATTAAGACGCTACGCTATACGCCGCGTGGAAAGCGATCAATTGTTTTCGCCAAGAATTATTCAACTTTGTAGTCCATGAATGAGGAATTGCAAAAGGTCACTGCCGAATTGGTAGCGAAAGACTTTAATCTTGAAACAATGGATCCTGTCGACTTGAAAAGTCACCTGGCCAAACGCATTGGCGATCTGCTTCAGAACAATCCCATTCTACTCAAGAGCATTTTCTACCGCATTGACTTGAATGAAAGCAAACTCGGAATGGCCTTAGTAAGTATGGAAGGAGATTCTTTGCATGAAGAACTTGCCCAGCAGGTGATTGAGCGCATGAAGCAAAAGGCTGAGACCCGCCTTAGATTTTCACGACCAGGTTTAGATTGATCCGGCGCGAGGTAAGGTAATTCGGAACCGCATAGGTTCTTCCGGTTACATCGCGCACCCAGATATAGGCAGCGGTGTTTTGTACGCCAAGAATATTGAAAACATCCAGACTAATCCAAGCCTCATCAATTTTATGCCACCTGTGTTTTTTCGGACGACGGCTCTCTGAGATCAAATCGCGTGAGAAACCAATATCCAAGCGACGGTAAGGAGGGATTTTAAAGTCGTCGTTATAGCGGAAATCACCGGTAAGGAAATAAGGCATACCCGTCCCTACCACAAGGTTCAGTGATACCTTATACTCCGGCCATTTTTCCAATTCATCCTGGAAGAAGATGCCCAGATTCACCCTTTGGTCCGTTGGACGACGCAGGAAATTACTGGTCACAAGTTCACCCTGCTCGTTGGTATAGGTGATTTTTTCTTTGGTCTGCATCACAGACAAACTGAACCAGGATTCCAAACCTTTTACAAACTCGCCATTCACCCGGGTGTCTATCCCTGTAGCATAGCCACGCGAGTTATTGTCGGCATAATAACGGATGCGCACATTTTCATACAGGTAGGGGTCGAGGTTGTCTAATTGCTTGTAATAGAGCTCACCAGAAAACTTAAACGGACGTTTCCACATGCGGAAATAGAAATCCGTTCCCACCACATAATGGATCGCACGTTGGGCCAGAAGGGAGGTATTCACTTCTCCGGATAATGCCCGCATCTCTCGATAAAAGGGGGGTTGATTGTAGACCCCAAAGGAGGCTTTGAAGAGGATGTCTCTTTTTTTCGCGCTGTCGGGAAGGTCTTTGGTTTCGTTATGTGCCTTGTTCGGTTCAAAGGAGAACTGAAAACGCGGGCTGACCACAGTTTGCTGATTGAGGTCCCAATACTGAAAACGGATACCTGTATTCAGCTGCATATTCAGGGTTTTATTCAATAACCAGTTTTGTTGAACATATCCCGAGTAGCGATTGGAAACCAGGTTATTCCTGCTTCGAATGGTGGAGAAAAGGAAAAGCGAATCTTCCGGATTGATTGGAACTGAATAATCAACAGAGTCATTATAAACCCATTCATTCAATACATCACGAATGGCTTCATGCCTATATTCTAGACCATAATTCAGGTTCCAAACGCCTTTATAATAGGAAGCTTTAACCGCTCCGGTATACATCTGCACTTCCAATTCGTTGCGGGCATTATTGATAAAATAACCCGCTCCACGGTTGAATTTAGCCTGGCCAAATGTGGCGGATCCGAGGTCTTTATCCAGCTCATCGATGCGGTAAGCACCTTCAACGGTATAAAATTCACGTTCATTGCTGTAGATTCCTGAGCCGATTACACGCACCTGAAAATGTTTGTTTCGGGTATATTTCAGGGTAAGTGCATTGGTGCTTGTGGTATATCGCATCAGCTCGCCACCATTAAAGAATACGGTGAGCTGCAAGGCTTCCTGAACCGTTCCAAAGGAAGTGGTCTGTGTTTGTGGTGTAAACTGAAACTGATTTTGGGCAATTCCCCCTAAGAAGCTTAGGGTTGTTTTTGCATTGATATCATACTTCAACAAGGTCTGAAAATCAAGATAGCGGGGTTTATAATCGCCCTGAACATCCAAGCTGCCAAACAAATAGGCATTGGT
>JALRIQ010000097.1 GCA_023277325.1 Bacteroidia bacterium
AGCAAATTCAATCCGAAAAATGCGAAGTCACTGGCTTAGAGAACCCATTGCCAGACTTCCGGATACAGCCTCACTGAGCAAGATCCTTTTAATAATATCACCCGCACCTGTGTAGAAGCCTTGGCAGCCGCTTTTGGTGGTACACAGAGTTTGCATACCAACGCCCTGGATGAAGCGATTGCTTTGCCGACCGACTTCTCAGCGCGTATTGCACGGAATACCCAAATCTACCTTCAAGAGGAAACGGGAATTACCAAGGAAGTAGATCCTTGGGGAGGTTCCGACCATGTGGAGCAGCTTACCGCCGAACTTATAGAAAAAGCGCGGATGCTTATCGAAGAGGTGGAAGAATTGGGAGGAATGACCAAAGCCATAGAAACAGGTTTGCCAAAAATGCGTATTGAAGAGGCTGCCGCTAAAAAGCAGGCCCGAATCGATGCGCAAAAAGAGATTATAGTTGGCGTAAATCGGTATCAGGTGGAGTTGGATTCTGAACTCGAAATTTTGGATGTCGATAATGCCAAGGTGCGTGATGGACAAATCAAACGGCTCCAGCAAATGCGCGCTCAACGTGATGAGGCGGCGGTTCAGAAAGCCCTCAAAGAACTGGAAGATGCGGCCAGAGGTGAAGGCAATCTTTTGGAGAAAGCCGTGAATGCAGCAAGACTGCGCGCCAGTTTAGGAGAGATTTCCCTGGCTCTTGAGAAGGTTTACGGACGATATCAGGCAACCATTCGCTCTATCTCCGGAGTGTATTCAAAAGAAATTCAAATGGATGAGCACTTTTTAGAAGCACGCGCAAAAGCCGATGTCTTCGAAAGCAAAGAAGGCCGTCGCCCTCGTATTATGGTAGCGAAAATGGGACAAGATGGTCATGACCGTGGAGCGAAAGTGATTGCTACCAGCTTTGCCGACCTTGGTTTCGATGTGGATATTGGTCCTTTATTCCAAACCCCTGCAGAAGCGGCCATGCAGGCTGCAGAGAACGATGTGGATGTTCTAGGAGTTAGCAGTCTCGCAGCCGGACATAAAACCTTGGTTCCTGAAGTGATTGCCGAATTGAAGAAGTTAGGAAGAGAAGATATGATGGTGGTTGTCGGAGGGGTTATTCCGCAACAAGATTACCCTTACCTCTTCGAACAAGGCGTAAAACATGTTTTTGGTCCCGGCACTGTGATTGCCACTGCAGCGACAAAAATTCTGGATGATTTAATCGCACAAGGATGAGTAAACGACTGAGCATAGCCGAATACTGCGACGGACTTTTGTCTGGCGATCGGGTTATGCTCGCTCGATGTATCACCTTGATAGAAAGTAAGCTGGATTCTGATCAGAAACTGGCGGAAGCCTTGCTGAATGAAATTCTTCCTCATGCAGGAAAGTCTATGCGGGTAGGAATAAGTGGAGTTCCGGGTGTAGGGAAGAGTACCTTTATAGAGGCCTTCGGAACCTACCTCACCGAACAAGGACATAAAGTGGCGGTATTGGCTATTGATCCCAGTTCATCCTTGAGCAAGGGCAGTATTTTAGGAGATAAGACCCGCATGAATAAGCTTTCGGTTAATCCTAATGCCTTTATTCGTCCAAGTGCTTCTAGAGGAACCCTGGGAGGAGTAGCTTCCAAAACGCGGGAATCCATCCTTCTTTGTGAAGCAGCGGGCTATGATTTTATCTTAGTAGAAACTGTAGGAGTAGGGCAGAGCGAGACATTGGTCCGCGATATGGTCGACTTCTTCCTCTTACTCATGCTTGCTGGTGCAGGGGATGAGTTGCAAGGTATCAAACGCGGCATCATGGAAATCTGCGATGCACTCCTTATTAATAAGGCAGATGGCGAAAATGCCAAACCAGCCAAAAGGGCTGCCGCCGATTACCGCAATGCCCTTCATTTGTTTAGAGAGCAGGAATCGGACTGGATACCTAAAGTAGAAACAGTTTCTTCTTTATTGATAGAAGGCATGGATAAGACCTATGAAATGTTGCAGGCTTATAAATTGCATACCCAGACCAATGGTTTTTTTGAAAAGAACCGGCAGAATCAGGACGTGGCTTGGTTAATGGAGATGCTAAGGGAAGAATTGCTCCGCGACTTCAAAAATTTCCAAATGAATAATAACTTTTGGAAGAAAGAAATGGAAGCCCTAAAAATGGGGATAAGTCCAGTTCGAACGGTTTTTCGTAGCCTGATGAATGCCTATAAAGGGTAGTTCTCCACATTTTTTTTCAGTTTTTTTTGAAAGGCTTTCAGGCACTTAGCTAACTTTATCCATTTTTTAGAATTCCCAATATATGTCATAGAATGTTTTTGGTTTATTTTTACACCCCCCTGTTGAAAAATGAACCGAATTCCAGCCAAATATCTCCTCTTGTTTATTGTCCTTTTCGGGCAAGCATGCAGCAGCTGGAAACTGGAATCGATAAGGCCTACCTTTTATAAAATAGACAGTCTGGCGATTGATTCTTCAATCGAAACCATCATACTCCCTTATAAGCACCATACTGACTCGGTAATGGGAGCAGAGTTAGTTGTTTTGCCAATTGATTTGGTTAAGGATAAGCCTAATGGGAATCTGGGTATATGGATGGCCGATGCCTGTCGGGCCAATGCCGCCCGTAAGTCGAATCGTCATGCGGATATTGCCTTATTAAACCAGGGTGGAATTCGTCGTCCCTACCTGAAAAAAGGTACAGTTACTTTAGGTATGATGTACGAGTTGATGCCATTCGATAATCTAATGGTGGTGCTCAAGGTTAAGGGGAGTTTATTGAAGGATATACTCGCAGTAGCCGAAAAAAGAGGAGGAGAGCCTCTTTCCGGAGCTGTTGTTCATGTTAAAACAGGAGAAGCTCGGGTTTCCATCAATGGAGCTGACTTGGACCTGGATAAAGAATATACCCTTGTTACTAACGACTACATGTACAATGGAGGAGATGGATACGGGGTTTTACAAAACGGATCGAAACCAGAATACTTGGGATTGATTCGGGATGCTTTGATAGAGGAAGTTGGTAGAAACACTGAATTTCCTGGCTCTGGAACCTTAAGATGGATATGGAATGACTAAAAATCGCCGTAATTTTATCAAACAGGCTTCCTTGCTTGGGATGGGAATAGGAATGCTCCCGCTAACAACTTGGGCAAAGTCGGAGGAGAAGCGTCTGGTGATTTTGCACACCAACGATTGGCATAGCCGTATTGAACCTTTC
>JALRIQ010000098.1 GCA_023277325.1 Bacteroidia bacterium
TGTCGTCCTTCGGCAGGCTCAGGATGACCTGGGTAGGTATCTAAAATCCGATTGCTAGACCTGCATGCATATTAAAACTATACGTAGGGTGAGCATACCAAATCTGGTAGTTCTGTCCCATTAAATTATTCAAGCGCATAAATGCTGAAATCTGTTTTTTCCAGCGGTAATCGATACCCAAATTAAAGTCGCCCAAAGGCTTCACGGTGGTAGCCTGGGTCTTTGGATCATCTTGCAAACGGAAAGCTTTTCTTTGACCAAAAACAAATCCATCAAAGCTCAAAAGAATCTTGTCGGACATGTTGTACGTCATGTTCAACTTACCTTCATACTTAGGCAGTTGCCAAGCAGCTTCCTGAATATTTGGTGTATAGAAATTGTAGTTGAAGCTAAAGGCCATCCTGAATTTTTCACTGTATTGATGCGTTATTTGGCCATTCAATTGAATCAAAGCCATATCATCGTGAATCACTACAAAGGAGCGCAGGTTATTGGTATCCATCACAAAAAGTGGAAGGTCGTTCCAGCGTGAATAGCGCACCTTAGTTACAAAACCGGTATTGCCAGTCAACTTGCCTCTGATCCCTGCTTCCATATTAAACGTATTCATGTTCACCTGCAAATCAGGATTCATGCTCAGGAAAGGGTTTTGCATGGCGAATTGACGGAAGCTATTTTTCTGAAGCTGTCCGTTGAAGCCTCCGAAAACAGAGAGTTGATTCGGTTCAACTTCATATACTCCTTCCACCTGTGGGTTAAAGTTGAACTTCACTTTTTGGTCGGCTTGCATGGTAAAGGTAGAAATGAAGCCAAGGGTCAGTTGCCAGTTCTTTTTGCGAATGGTATATTGGGGTTTCAAGTCGATAAAATGACGGGTAAAGCCAATGGTGTCAAAACCTTGATTCAACAGACTTTCTGGTCCTACAAAGTTTTGCAGTTGGTACGAAGCCTCAAGATGTAATTCATTTTTTAAGACATCAAATTGATAGATACCTGTGGTGCTGAACCAATTTTCGTTTTGCTTCCACTTGTCGGAGAAATTATAAAACTCAGAGTGCACCTTAAAATAGGTCTTATTTCTGCCCATCGGCTTGGATTCCCATGCCAGACGACCGCCTATGTCTTGGTAATTCTGACGAATGTCTTTATCCTCTTCCGCAAGGTATTCCAATGGGTCGAACCCATAGTAGTTAAAGCCTCTGCGGTTAAAATGGAAGCCTGCTTCCAGATTACTCTTTTTGAAATATTTGATGCCAGTAATTCCTCCTTTATGGCTATTGAAATCCATATATCCCGGACCATCTGCACCCAAAAAGTGGTAGTTGAAGGCAAGGAGTCCGTCTTCGCCCGGCATAGTGATATAAATATCGGCCAAAGGAGAGATGTTTGATCCAAAGCCAAGCTTCACATAATTGTGGTGGTATTTAGGCTGTTTCTCCTTCTGCATCCTTTCAGCATCGGGTAATTGAATGGTGGCAGGAACCTCAGCAGGATTTACACTAACCGAATAGCTTAGCACAGGATGCTGAACTTCAGGGGTTTCTATCTTAGGTTCAGTAGGAATGCGTCGTGCATCACTTAATTCGATACGCGTTTGAGTGATCAATATACCGGTATCGCCGCCTTTGATAAGCTCGCGGTTGGATTGTGCCGAAATTGTAGCACTAAACCCTAGAATCAACGCTGATAGCAATAATGTTCTCATTTTGGCATTCCCTTCTTAAAGCAAACGCTCAAAACTAGAGAAAATTACAAAGCGCCTTCTTTGATACTATCAACAATAGAGGGGTCGAGAAGGGTAGAGGTGTCGCCTAAATTAGACGTATCTTTTTCAGCTATCTTCCTCAAAATCCGACGCATAATTTTACCTGACCGTGTTTTAGGCAGTCCTTGTACCAGCTGGATTTTATCGGGTTTGGCAATAGGGCCGATCATTTGGCTAACGGTAGCACGTATATCGGCCTTGAGTTGTTCTTCGGCTTCCACATGCTTGCCTTGGTAAATCACATAGGCATAGATGCCCTGTCCTTTGATATCATGTGGATAACCGACTACAGCACTCTCCACCACACCGAGGCGCATATTGATGGCATTTTCGACTTCAGCTGTTCCGATTCGGTGTCCACTTACATTCAATACATCATCTACACGTCCTGTTATTCTGTAGCGGCCTTCTGCATCTCTCAAAGCACCATCACCGGTGAAGTATTTATCCGGATAGGCGGAAAAATAGGTTTGTTGACAACGTTCATGATCGCCCCATGTCGTGCGCAGGGTGGATGGCCATGGGTGACGAATCACCAAATT
>JALRIQ010000099.1 GCA_023277325.1 Bacteroidia bacterium
TGGAAGGCAAAGAAATTCGCATCAGCGGATATGTGATTCCGGTGGACTACAACGAAAACTTTTACGTGCTTTCTGCATTCCCATACAGCTCGTGTTTCTTTTGTGGTGGAGCTGGACCAGAAAGCGTGATGTCATTGAAATTTAAAAAATCGGGCGAACGCTTTAAAACGGATACACGCATTGAAGTAAAAGGTACCCTCGAACTGAATAGCAGTGATATTTACGAAATGAATTATATCCTCAGAGATGCTGAAAAAATCAATTAAGCCCCTTATCCTTTTCTTGTTTGTTTGCCTCAGCACTTCAAGCCAAACGCATAAGTTCTATCTCAGCCACTATTCTGTGGATTATAAAAACGAATCGCTTCAAATTGTCGCTAAAATTTTTACCGACGATATGGAAAAGGCCCTCCAAATAAAGGAGCCTACCCTGCGTATCGATGAAAAACAAAACCCCAAAGTTCTTGGACCTAAACTCGCTGAATATTTTAAGAAGCACCTTTCTTTCAAGGACCGCGATATCGAACTTCTTCACCAGTATGTAGGATTTGAACTGGAGAATGACCTAATCTACATCTATTTGGAAGTCCCTTCACTCGCGTTGGACCCCGGCTATTTAACTGTATTCTGCGACGCGCTATTTGAAGTATATCCAGATCAAGTGAATTTATTCCGGGTCAAATGCGGAAGTATCCAGGAAACTTTTACCCTGAAAAAAGGGGAAGAAAGCATCGACTTAAAATAATCCCATGAAAAAACTCATTCCTGCAATCCTGCTTTTGTCATGGATAGCCTGCGGTACGCCAAGCATACAAGAAAACACAGAGAGCCAAGTACTTGAGCACCATCTGGAGGATGCCGACTGGCTTTTGGGCAACTGGACAAACCATACCACCAGCCGGAGTTTGAATGAATCCTGGACCAAGCAAAACGACAGCGTATTTCTGGGTTTAGGTACTTTTATGGATGGCCAAGACACCCTTTCTTCAGAACATATTCGACTCGAACAATTTGGTAATCGGCTATTTTATGTTCCTGTAGTGAGCAATCAAAACCAAGGTCAGCCAGTTCGTTTTGAAATGAAGGAAAAGTCTGACAAACACCTGCTTTTTGAAAACATGAACCACGATTTTCCGCAACATATCAGCTATACGCTTATTACGGCAGACTCCATGGTAGCCAAAATTTCTGGAAATATGGATGGGAAATACCACGAACAGGATTTCCCCTTTCAACGCCATCAAGCAAATACACACTAAAACCTAGATGAACTATATATACCTCTCTCCTATCTGTTCTTAGTTTTCTTCTCATTTATACCTCTTGCTTTCAGTCGAGCGGAAATAAAATCCTGCATAAGAAAAACAGAATGATGTTCATTTGGTAAAAGCCTGAATGGTTTTTCCCGACTTCTTTCGCGCTGCCACCTTCGAACAATTGAATGGATATTGCCGACAACCTGGAGGTAGCCGATACAGCGCGCAAACGCCATATCAAGGAGATTTTGAGTGGAACCAATTATTTTCTGCTGGCTGACACGACCGACCCTTATTCCAATATCAGCATTTTCCCTATCAACCATGTTTTACTGGATAAGGCGAATTCCGGCATCTATTTAGTCAAATGCAGAAGGACCTTGAGGCAGACCGAACGGAATAATTTGGAACTGAGTTTACACGACTAGAAAACAAGCTCATGAATGGGCCAAACAGTCAAATGTTGAAGCTAAGATTTAAGCTCAATAACTCGGGTGCAGTGCAATACTTTACTCATTATGTAATCACCACCAAACAAAATTCGTTTACAGTAAACATCCGTACCTATTAAGATATCGATTTCGATTACTTCATGAGAAAAATGGGCTTTATTTAATAGCCTCCTCTTCGAGCGTCCTTCTTCTTTCTTGCTGCCCTAATATATCTTTGGAGCCTGATAATGAGGTACTTTAACCCGCAGCTATTTTCTCAATTAAAATTGACGCTCAATCAAATGCCAGGGATGCATCCAATCGTTCTAGAAATTCACGAATCCGTTTATTTTTGCAAGCGATGAACGCCAAACGAATAGTCCTATTCCTAGTTACCCTGATTCTTCTATCAGGAGCCAAAACTCAAGCACAGAATGATCCGGGATATTGGCGCAGTGACACCTTCTGCTTAAATACTTCAATCACCTACAATTTCACCATAACCATAAATGGTCAGCCGCCACAATGGTGGGCGTGGTCGATGCCTGGTGCAAATCCAGACACCTTTTATTCGACCACCTCTGATCAATCACCCGCTTTCAGCTTCTCCCAAGCTGGCTATTACAAAGTAATTATTACGCTCAAACTGGCAGATGGCAGAGATACTTCTGTTTATTCCGACGTGCTTGCATTAGACCCTGCTCCACCCAGCAATACCCTGGGAAATGATAGTTTTTATTGTGGCGATTTTGTGCGGGATCTTGATGCCGGAAACCCCGGTTCAGATTACCTCTGGAGCACAGGAGCTACTTCGCAATCTATTCAGGTAACGACCCCCGGTAATTATTCGGTGGATGTGACTAATGCCTGCTATTCTGGTACATTTAGCATAAACCTGACTCAAGGAAACATTCCTCCATTGGATTTGGGACCAGATGGTTTTGTATGCAATGAAGCTCCTAAAACCTTGGTAGCTGGAGACGCATCGTATACCTACCTCTGGCAGGATGGTTCAAACAATCCAGAATTCATTGTTTCACTCGCTGGCACCTATTCCGTCGTAAAAACGGATGCGAATGGCTGCAGCAATAATGACGAAATAACGCTTTTGGATAGCTGTCCGCCAGACCTTTATGTCCCTACTGCATTCACGCCAAACAATGATGGAAAAAACGAAACAATTGCTCCTTATACAAACGGCATTCGTTCTTTGGAATGGTATGTTTATGACCGCTGGGGGGAATTGATGTTTTCAACTGACCAGATTGGGGAGGCTTGGGATGGAACCTTTCGCGGAAAGGCCTGCCCGGATGGCATCTATATTTGGTACCTCAAGGCCTACGACACCAATTATGGCCTTCATATACAAAAAGGGAGCTTTTTGCTCTATCAATAGCCCGTTTTTACTTACTCTTTAAACTTTCGTCCCGAATATTTTCCCATTCAGCCAAAAGCCATGGAACTATCCGGGCGAATGCCTTTTTTTGCTCTACCATGAAAACCAAACTTCTTTTCATTGCGTTGGCGGCAAGCAGCATTGCCTTTGCACAGCGCACCAATAAATTCACACAGCTTGATGAACAATGGCCTACTCCCGGTATGTACCGCACTGCAGCAGGAGCTCCGGGTCATGCATATTACCAGAACGAGGCCAATTATGAGATTGATGTAACGCTCGATGAGCCCGGACAAAACATCAAGGGCACAGAGAAAATCACCTATATCAATAATTCGCCTGATGTGTTGGAATACCTTTGGGTGCAGCTCGACCAAAATGTGCGTCAAAAAGGTTCTGATACCAAAAAAATCGATCAGCAAAGTATTTCGCCGCGCATGACCTACGACGAGTTGGGACGTCTGTTGAGTGAATTCGACGGAGGTTACCATATCGAATATGTGAAGTCGGCAAGTGGCAAATACATGCCTTTTCATATTGTAAAAACCATGATGCGTGTGGAGCTTGATCAGCCCCTCAAGCCAGGTGCCAGCGTGGAGCTTCATATCAAATGGTGGTTCAATATTCAAGATCGGGCCAAGTTTGGTGGCCGTATGGGTTTTGAATATTTTGAAGAAGACAGCAACTATATCTATACCATGAGCATGTTCTTTCCTCGTATGTGCGTTTATAACGACGTATATGGATGGCAGAACAAACAGTTCCTTGGTCGTGGCGAGTTTACCCTTCCTTTCGGCGATTATAAGGTTAGACTTACTGTACCGGCTGATCATATCGTAGGTGCTACTGGAGAATTACAAAACGCTTCCAGTGTATTGACCGGCACAGAAAGAAAACGTTTTGAGCAAGCGCGTAACAGCGATTCACCGGTAATCATTGTAACCGAAGAAGAAGCACGTGAAAAACTTCTTGAAATTTTGGTTGAAAATGGAATTGAAGGAATGGAAGATGAAGAGCTTGATACTCTTCTGGACATTGCTGAATCATTTGTAGATGAA
>JALRIQ010000100.1 GCA_023277325.1 Bacteroidia bacterium
GTGTGCTCTTCCGATCTTGAATACGTCCTATAAAGCTTGAGCATTTTTCCCTCATCTCCTTACTCCTCATCTCCTCATAGGATAATCTGAAATTAGCCCTTATTCATATCAACCCTATAGTACTAAAGAGCCTCCATATACCTCCCCCTAAGCTGGGAATCCCTATCTTCGCGCCCTTTCTCGTAAAATCCCCAGCATGAAACGCATTTTTCGAAATTTCACTTTCAACCCCAAAAACGATTTATTATCCGGATTAACCGTGGCGCTTGCCCTTGTTCCTGAGGCTGTAGCTTTTGCCTTCGTGGCAGGTTTAGATCCTTTAGTCGGACTGTATGGGGCTTTTATGATGGGATTGATTACCTCCCTTTTTGGTGGCAGACCAGGTATGATTTCCGGAGCAACGGGAGCCATGGCAGTGGTTATGGTTCACTTGATTCAGGAAGGAAATCAGATTGGTGCTAGCATGGCCACTCCTATTGAAAACCTTGGTTTGCAGTGGTTATTCATCACCTTGCTTTTTGTGGGATTGATTCAAATATCAGCTGGAGTGCTGCGCTTAGGGAAATTCGTGCGTTTGATTCCTCACCCTGTTATGCTGGGCTTTGTGAATGGCTTGGCCATTGTCATCTTCCTTTCCCAATTGGGCATGTTTAAAGAAACTGTTGATGGCAACAAAACCTGGTTGCAAGGAACGGAATTGTATACCATGCTTGGTTTCGTAGCCTTAACCATGGCAATTATGTTTTTATTACCAAAACTCACCAAAAAGGTTCCTTCCGCTTTGGTCGCTATTCTGGTTGTTGCCGGAATTACCATTGGCGGTGGCATTGAGGTGAGCACAGTGGGTTCCTTTATACGCGATGGCGGTGGTAGTGGATTAGAAGGGAGTTTGCCGAGCTTTCAAGGAGAAATCTTTGGCTTATTCAGCACCCTCGAAGGACATTGGGGTTTGATTCTATCTACGGCTGCATTACTTGCTGCTGTTGGGCTGATTGAGTCGTTAATGACCTTGAACCTGGTTGACGAAATCACCGAAACCCGCGGAAGTGGTAATCGCGAGAGCATTGCTCAGGGAGCAGCCAATATGCTAAACGGAATGTTTGGAGGTATGGGAGGATGTGCCATGATCGGACAATCCATCATTAATGTGAATTCAGGAGGACGTGGAAGATTATCCGGACTTACTGCTGCTATTGCACTGCTTTGTTTTATTCTTTTTGGTGCCCCTTTGATTGAACAAATTCCAATCGCTGCTCTTGTTGGGGTTATGTTTATGGTGGTTATTGGCACTTTCGCCTGGAGTAGTTTCCGCATTATTCGCAAGATTCCTGTTTCCGATGCTTTTGTATTGATAGCGGTATCAGCCATCACGGTTTGGCAAGACTTGGCCATTGCCGTTATATCCGGCGTTATAATTTCAGCTTTGGTTTTTGCCTGGAAAAATGCCACCATGATTCGTGCGCGCAAACGCATCAAAGAAGACGGAACGAAGGTGTATGAAATCTGGGGGCCTTTATTCTTCGGTTCCGTGCAGAACTTCAATAGCAAGTTCGATGTGAGCACAGATCCAGAGCGTGTTGAAATCGATTTTATTGAATCGAAGGTAAGCGATCATTCAGGTATAGAAGCACTTAGTAATCTCGCGCATAAATATGTAGAAGCCGGAAAGCAATTGCGACTCACCCACTTAAGTCCGGAGTGCAAGATTCTCCTAACCAAAGGCGATGCGCAACTGGCAGATATTATTGAAACTTCAATCGACGATCCGCGCTATTATGTAGTGACAGATAAGATGGATTTAGAGGTTTAGGACTGCTTATTGCGTACCTTCGGATGGCAACAAATTATGGAAGCAGCCATTCACGCTTATTTACGCTCAGTTCAAGACAACTCTCCGCAACTTCATAGCGAGGAGTTAAACTTTCTTACTTCAAAATTGAGCGTTGTAAAGCTACATGCAGGCGATGTTTATCACTATGCCGACCGCATTCCCCAACACCTGGGATTTGTGTTCCGTGGTTTGCTCAAGGCCTTTTACCGCGATTCTTCCGGTAAGGAAATCAGTCAGCGCTTTATCGCAGAAAATGGCTATGCCACCCAGTACGGGGCTTTTATTTCGGGCAGTCCATCTCCCTATACCTTCCAATGCGTGGAAGACAGTATTCTGGTGAACCTTCCCTACAAACATTTGCAAAACGGATTTAATCAGTTCCCGAGTATGGAACGCTACGGCCGTTTGCTTGCGGAATCGGTGCTTACTGTGCAGCAGAAGCGGATTGAGAGCTTTTTATTCAAAAATGCTGAACAGCGTTATAAAGAGTTTTTGCATGATTACCCGACATTGGAAAAACGCATTGAAGCCAGTGACTTGGCTGCCCATCTGGGTATTGATGAGGACACCATGCGCCGATTGCACCATCCTTAAAAGGGCCCTTCGGCAGGCTCAGGATGACGGGATGTTGGTAGGGCTATACTACCATTCTCCTCAATCCTCCGCCGAAGCCTCAGCAAGGCGGAATTCCTTACTCCTCATTCACCCGCCATAGCTTTAGCGAAGGCTGGATTCCTCAGTCCTAACTCCTTAATCCTAAATCCTCCCCTACAGCAAATCCTTACTAAAGCATAGGCTATTGTCCATATCTACGTAAGGACCATATTTCGGAGTGAGTAAATACCCTCTGATTTGATAGAGCGCCACAGCGGCTTCCTGGCGTTTGCCTGTTTCGAGAATACAACGCATATAGCCCAATTCTTTTGCCCACTTTTCGAGCTCTTTTAATACTTCTGTGGCATAACCTCTGCCGCGTGCATCGCCCCGTGTATACATGCGTTTGATCTCCACTTCCTCATCGTTATAATGACGAATGGCACCGATTGCTACCGCTTGCTTTCCTTCGTAAGCCACAACCGCATGTTTGATTTTATCAATCTGATTGAATTGATGGTAAAATTCATGCTCCACACCGTCGAACACGGCCAATTCTGCATCGAGTAGTTGAACAAGTTTAACAAAATCGGGATGGGAAGAGTTTGTTCGGAAGAGGGAAACCATAGTTGCAATTAAAGGAAAAACACATCACGATAGGATGAAGAATTGGGGAAAAATATTGCAGCGACGGCGATTCAACTCTAACCGATAGAGCAATATTTTGACTTATCTATTGGTAGTCAGAGAGTTAGTAAATACTAGTCAATTCTAACGCCATGTAGCTAAAGAAAAAAAGCGGCCCCACAGCCGCTTTTTTTGTTCTAATCAAGTACACCCAATAGGATTCGAACCTATGACCTACTGCTTAGAAGGCAGTTGCTCTATCCAGCTGAGCTATGGGTGCATTCCTTTATTAAGGGCTGCAAAGGTAAGCGGAAGAATGATTATTCACAAACATGAATTTCATCCTTGTCAACTATCTTTGAGCCATGCGGATTTCCCTCCTCATTTTCTCCTTAATTTTTGCCTTGCAAACGCAGGCTCAATCAGGCTATAATGTTCTGGTAAAGACCCATGTACAACGCAATACCAAGCTTGATCCTTTCTTTAAAGGAGTGAGCAGTTCGGTGGTTCCACTAACTCTTGGAACTCCTTTGGCTATTTATGCAGCAGGTGTTTTTAAAAAAGATGCAAGCCTAAAAGAAAAGGCTTACGTTGCTGGCGCAGCAGTACTGGTTTCTGGAGGAACTAGTTTGGTGCTTAAATGGACGATAAACCGCGAAAGACCCTATTCGAAATACAGCGATATCAATGCCTTGGTGCATTCTGGACCCTATTCCTTTCCTTCTGCCCATACGTCCAATGCCTTTGCCACGGCCACTTCGCTTTCCCTGCTCTTCCCCA
>JALRIQ010000101.1 GCA_023277325.1 Bacteroidia bacterium
GGTTATTGGCTTTGCAAAGTGCCATGAACTCATCGTTAAGTGAGTCATCTTTCATTACGAAGCAAACATTCATTTTCGAGCGATCTTCAGTGGCAGCAGTACCTACGAAAAGGCTATTTCGGTCGATTTCTCCGTACAATAAATCTGCTTTCTCCTGGTTACGATTCGCCATAGCAGCGCATCCTCCCATCGATTTTACCCATTTCATGGTTTGAAGAGATACATAGATTGGGAATACCGGAGGGGTATTGTACATGGATTCACCTTCAATATGAATACGGTAATCCAACATGCTTGGAATTGCACGTTTTACTTTACCCAAAAGGTCATTTTTGATGATAACCAAGGTAACACCGGCAGGTCCCATATTCTTTTGAGCACCGGCATAAATCATATCAAACTGGTTGATGTCGATTGGACGACTGAAGATGTCGGACGACATATCACAAATTACCGGGATATCGGTATTTGGAAAAGATTGATATTGGGTACCGTAGATGGTGTTATTTGAGGTGATGTGCAGGTATTTGGCGTCGGAAGGAGCTGTCCATCCCTTTGGGATATAGGAAAAGTTTTTATCTTCTGAGCTGGCTACCACCTTTACATTTCCAAAAAGTTTCGCTTCTATAATGGCTTTTTTCGCCCAAACTCCTGAGTTCACATAGGCAGCAGTTTCGCCTTCATCCAAGAGGTTATAAGGAATCATGCAAAACTGCATGCTCGCCCCACCTTGAAGGAACAATACCGAATAAGTATCAGGTACTTGAAATAGATCACGCACCGTTTGTCTGGCTTCTTCCATTACCGCTTCAAATTCTTTTCCGCGGTGAGATACTTCGATCAGGGAAAGATTCGTGCCTGAAAAATTTTGCAATGCTGCAATCGATTGATCAATGGCTTCTTGGGGTAAAATGCCGGGACCGGCGCTGAAATTGTGAACTTTAGGCATAGTTTTTTCTGTTGCTTGGCGCGAAGTTAAGGCAATTGCTTTATCAGCCAAAATCAAGAAAAAGTTTCCTTTAATTTGTAGACCATGAAGCGTATTCTTCTTTCCCTAATAATCCCCGCATTACTCATTTCGGTTTCTGTGGCAGAAAATGGGTCGCCTTTTTACTCACCGAAAAAAACCAATCTCTTTCCAAAGAAGTCAGCCAAATTCGACCCTTCGCGACTTACCTATGGAGGAAATTTTGGGGCAACCTTTGGATCCGTTACCTATGTCGACATTTCTCCTTTAATCGGTTACCGGGTAACTGACCGACTCATATCTGGTGTGGGAGTTACCTATATCTATTACCGACAAAGGTTTCAAACGGTTTCAGGAAATACGTTTACCTACCAAACCAATTTGTATGGAGGCCGCATATTCTCCCAATATTCAATCTTCCCAAACATCTTTGTGCACGGGGAAATAGAAGCGCTGAATTTCGATTATTATGATTTTCTTTCAGGAGAAAACACACGTGCCTGGTTTACAACACCGATAGTAGGTGCAGGACTAACGCAACCCATGGCAGGAACAGGAAGCTTCCGCATTATGGCACTTTATGCGTTTAATACAGACAACCCTAAATCTCCCTATTATCAGCAACCGCTTATTTTCCGTGTCGGATTCTTCCTATAATCTTAGTTAAAGTAGCGTAAAACAAGATCTGGATATGCCAATATGGTTAGGAGCATACCCACTACTGCTCCCCATAAATGCGCATCATGGTTAATATTATCTCCTCCTCTCCTGCTCATATAATGGGAATAAAGCAGGTAAAGCGGACCGAAGATATAAGCAGGAATTGATATAGGAATAAATAATAAGCCCAGTCCGGATGTTGGGTACATCAGCATAAAACTGAACACCACGCCACTCACTCCCCCAGAGGCGCCCAGCGAAAAATAGCCATGATTGTGACGTTCCTTAAAAAAGGTACGTACATTGGCCAGGACGATGGTCAATAAATACATGAATATATACTTGAATCCCCCAGCAACCATAAAGGTTCCATAAAATCTTTCTACGGCATCCCCAAAAGTGAAGAGCACATACATGTTTACTGCCAGATGCATAAAGTCTGCATGAATAAAGCCACAGGTCAAAAAGCGGTACCACTCCCTTCTTTCCTCAATAATGGTAGGTGAAAAAATGAGCTTGTATTTAGTATCTACATTCTGAAATGCCAATAAAGAGATACCCACGGTGACTATAACAATAAGGAGATTTAAGTCCATGGATTCAAGTATACGGAAAAAGCTTGTTCTAGCATAGTCAACAGTCCACGGTCGACAGACCACGGAATAACACCGGACCATAGTCGATAGACCACCTGTGCGCCGAAGCCTTTATGGCGAAGGCGCAGAGTGGAGAAACAGAGCGAGAGCGGGTTGGAGTTGAGGGCTGAAAGTTGAGAGTTGAAAGTTGAGGGCTGAGAGTTGAGAGTTGAGAGTTGAGAGCAATTTCCCAGGCTTCAACAATTCGGTATCTCGAAACTTCGCTACCCAATAGCTATTTATGATTATTGGGGTTAAATCTGCGCTTTTTATGCCTTCGCATACGCTACGGCGCACGCGGTCTGCGTCAATCTGCGGGAAATACTTCTCCGCGACGCCATCCTTCTTTTTGGCGAACAAATTACGGCTTTTAAGCCTGCGACAGCCATTGTTTTGCGCCTCCGCGTCAAAATTGGTCATGGACGCAATCCTACTCTGCGACTATCTAACCGCATCTTTAGTATTAAAGTAGATTTTATCTGGTCGTCTGAAAGTCTGGCTATCTGGGAGTCTAATAATCTCGAATAGTCTTGTAAATTCGCCCCTAACCTGAAACCCAATACCTAATACCCCTTTAATACCCTTCAATGAAGATTCTCCTGCTTTCCGATACCCATTCCCATATCGATGATGCCATAAAAAAGCATGCGGGCTGGGCGGATGAAATATGGCATGCGGGCGATTGGGGAAATATTAAGGTACTCGAAGAGCTACGGAAAATT
>JALRIQ010000102.1 GCA_023277325.1 Bacteroidia bacterium
TAGCTCAACGTGCTGAAGCCTAAGAAACTCGATATTTTTATTATCCGTGCTTTTCTGCAACCTTTTGCCGCGACCTTTTTTATCTCGGTGGTGGTGTTGTTGCTGCAGCATTTGTGGAAGTATATAGACGACCTAGCTGGTAAAGGACTCGAATGGTATGTGATCGTAGAGTTCATGGTGTACTCCACCGCGAACTTAATTCCGCTGGCGCTTCCCTTGGCTATTCTCTTGGCATCCATCATGACCTTCGGGAACCTGGGGGAGAAGTATGAGCTGGTGAGCATCAAAGCAGCCGGTGTTTCCTTGCAAAGGGCCATCCGTCCTTTATTCTTTTTGGTCCTTTTGGTATCGGGATTTGCGCTTTGGTTTTCCTTGGAAGTCATTCCCGTGGCCAACCTGAAATGGGGAGCACTTTATTATGATTTATTGCAGCAGAAACCCGCCTTCGACCTTAAGGAAGGAGTTTTTTATAACGGTATTGAAGACTTTAGCATCAAGATTGCTTCTAAGAGCAAAGACGGAAAGCGCATCAATGATGTAATCATTTACGATCACCGCCAGGGACGCGGAAATACGGCCGTGATTTTGGCTGAATATGGGGAAATTACCCAAAGTGAAGACCAACGTTTTCTTTTCTTTACCCTCTACAAAGGCACCCGCTATGAGGAGATGGTGAACCAGCAAAATTATTACCGCCGTTCTCAGTTCAGCACGACCAAATTCGGGAAACAGCGGATGGTATTCGATCTTTCTGATTTCAAGCTGACACGCAGCGAAGAAGGCTTGTTCAAAGATTTTTGGAAGTACCGCAAGCTTCCCGAATTGGAAGCAGGTATGGATTCCTTACGACGCGAAATCTATACCCGAGAAATCATGGCCAGAAGGAATTATTTCCAGTTCTACCATTTTTCCGACACCATGAAAATCGCTCCCGATTCACTCTCTCCAAGACTTGCCTTGGATAGTTTGATGACGGAGAACAAAAAAGGAACGGCCATTTCTCAGGCCTTAAATATTTCAAGATCAGGGCAGGGTCAGGTGCAGTTTGCTAAAAACGACCTGATGCCAGTGAAGTACCTTCTTGCCAAGTACGAGATGGTTTGGTGGCAGAAATTTACCCTGGCTATAGCCTGTATAGTCCTCTTTTTTATTGGTGCCCCTCTGGGGGCTATTGTCCGCAAAGGGGGCTTCGGCTTACCCGTGGTTATTGCCATCGTCTTCTTTTTGATCTTTTTTGTTTTGAATATGATAGGCGAAAAGATGGTGCGCGAATTGGTATTGCCAGCAGGTATTGGCATGTGGATGTCGACTTTCATCCTTACCCCAATTGGTTTCTGGCTTACTTACAAAGCCACCAGCGATTCCGCCCTATTTAATACAGATGCTTATCTTCGGTTTTTTAGGCGGTTTCGCCGCAACAAGCAAGAGTCAGCGTGAAAATTCTGTTCCTTAGTCACCGTATTCCATGGCCCATAAAAGATGGGGGAGCTCTGGCCATTCACAATAACCTGAAAGGATTTATTGATGGCGGATATGAGGTTAAACTACTTTGCTTAAATCCCAATAAAGACCAAACGAGCCTGGCAGCTACGCCCGACTATTTTAAAAAAGCGAATCCCACCGTTATTCCAGTAAATACGGACTTATCCGCTTGGGATGCCTTTATAAATCTGTTTAGTTCAAAATCCTATCACGTCAGTCGTTTTTATGTTTTTGAATTTGCAGAAGCCTTGCGCCATGAGCTTCGGCAAAAGCAGTATGATGTGGTGCATATGGAAGGGGCTTTTATTGCTCAATATGTCGACCTGATTCGCGAAAACAGCAAAGCCTGCCTAGTGCTTCGTGAGCATAATGTGGAATACCGCATCTGGGAAGGAATGGCGGCGATGTCGGGTCATATTTTGAAGAAAATGTACCTGAACCTCTTGGCAGGTCGACTTCAATCTTACGAAGAAGCACTTTGGAAAAAAGTGGACCTCATCGATGCGATTAGTCCCGACGACCTGCAGGTATTTGTAAAATTCAACCCCAATGCTTACCACGGCGGCGCGGGCTTTGAGTTGCAGAACTATGTGAAAGTGGAGGATAAGGGCCAACCCAAAACCCTGTTTCATTTAGGTTCGATGGATTGGCTCCCGAACAGAGAGGCTATTGCCTGGCTGATTAATTCCATCTGGCCAGCAATCCATAAAGATTACCCGGAATGGAAATTATTTTTGGCCGGAAAAAAGATGCCCCACGAATGGAAACGTCGGAGTGAAAGTTTGCAAATCGAAGGAGAAGTAGAATCGGCGATTGGGTATATGGCGCAATACCAGGTGATGCTCGTGCCTTTGCTCAGTGGAAGTGGGGTGCGCATCAAAACCATCGAGGCAATGGCATTGGGGAAAACGGTGATTACGACAAGCGTTGGACTCCGTGGACTTGACCTCGAACATGGTAAAGAGGTTCTGGTTGCCAATACCCCTTCCGAATTTGCGGCGGCTATTCGCTTTTTGGAGGAAAATCCGCAAATGGCGCAGCAGATCGGGGAAGCAGCACGCCGGAAAGTGCAGGCTTTGTATGCGAATGAAAATCATATCGCCCGACTCATAGAAAAATACCGAAATTGCAAGCCTTGATGCTGCTCGAATTTCTCTTTTGGTTGTCTTTGTTTTTGGTGTTCTACACGTATGTGTGGTACCCAGAACGTATGGTATTGCGGGCTAAAAAGTACCAGAACAAAAAGGAAGAAATGGTGGAATGGCCGCATATCGCCTTGCTGCTGGCGGCTTATAATGAAGAGGCGGTTATTGAGGAGAAGATTAGAACCAGCCTCGAGACCACCTATCCTGCAGATAAAATTCGTTTGATTATTGGCTCAGACAGAAGCTCCGATAATACCGACGCCATCGTCCGTGAATGGGCGGAAAAGGATAGTCGTGTGCAATTGGTCCGCTTTGAAGAAAGAACTGGGAAACCGCAAATCATCAATAAACTCGCCGCCAAGTGTGAGGCAGAGATTCTTGTACTCAGTGATGCCGATACCTATTTTGAGCCAGAGATGCTAAAAACGCTGGTAGCCGCATTTAAGGAGGAGAAAGTGGGTGG
>JALRIQ010000103.1 GCA_023277325.1 Bacteroidia bacterium
GTCGTTTATTTACAGCAAATGGTGTGATTGGCCTATTCCCTGCGCACGCCGAAGGGGATGATGTCATTCTTTATGAAGATGAATCTAGAAGCCGTGAAATTGAACGCTTCCTCTTTTTACGTCAACAAAATGAAAAAGGTGCAGGTTTAGCCAACCACTGTTTGGGTGACTATGTTGCCCCAAAAGACTCTGGAGTAGCCGACTATTTTGGCGCCTTCGCAGTTACTGCCGGCATTCGAGTTGATGAGCTTGTTGCCAAATACGAAGCCGATCATGACGACTATAAATCCATCATGGCCAAGGCTCTCGCCGACCGTTTGGCGGAGGCTTTTGCGGAGTGTATGCATGAGGCTGTGCGCAAAGAATGGTGGGGATATGCGGCCGATGAAAACTGGAGCAATGAAGATCTGGTAAAAGAAAAATACCAGGGAATTCGTCCGGCGCCGGGATATCCAGCCTGTCCGGATCACAGTGAAAAGCGCAAACTTTTCGATTTACTTAAGGTTGAAGAAAACGCAGGTATTGAACTCACAGAAAGTATGGCCATGATGCCCGCTTCATCGGTAAGTGGCTTTTATATCGGGCACCCTGAGAGTAAATATTTTGGCCTCGGAAAAATCGACAAAGACCAGGTGCGCGATTATGCCCGACGTAAGGGGGAATCGGTGGAATGGGTGGAGAAATGGCTTAGCCCAGTTTTAAACTACTAGGCTTATAAACTTTTTAGGACCCAAAGTCCTCTTGGTCGACCAAGGGGATTTGTTTCATTCTCACCTTCCATTATAAGTGCTGGAAAACTGGTATTGTTTTGGACTTAGGATTAGTAAATTGCAAGCATGAAGCAATTGTCCATCTTACTTTTTTTACTCCTCGTTGCCTCTGAATCAGTCAAAGCACAATCTCCTTTACTTCCTCAGTGGAAAACTGGCGATACGCTCGAGTATTTTATAACTGAAAGCGAACTGATTGAGAGCGAAAGAGTGAGCCTCGAGGCCTATACGGTGCGTTTTTATGTGAAGGACCATAACCCACAACGCAGTATTTTAGAAGGCCATCTCTACTTGCCCACGCCAAAAAATAGAGGTCCTCATTGGAATACCTTCTTTAAACTTCTTCAGGATGTTCCATTCACCTTTTTTCTGCAGAATGGAGTGAGCAATACCTTTCAATCGGCCGTTCAGGTTGAGGCAAGTATGCAGGCCTTGGATAAGATCATGCTACAACTGGTTGAACAGGAAAACCTCCAACCTATTGATTATGCTGAGATTTCTCAATGGATGAATCAACTGAAGCCAAGAAATGAAATGCCTGCTGTACTTGAAGGTTATTTCCAACCCTTGAATAAAGTGTTTGACCAATATGGGCAGGTACTGCGCCCATCCGGACAAATACCCTTCACGAATCTGGTTAATGATTGTGGCGATTCAGCTATTTCTATAGAATGGCTGATTGATGGAAAAGTAAAGTTTAATGGACCCGATACTTTGGTAATGACCAATCAATTGCTGGTTAAACCCGATAATGACCCGGCGAAATACCAACTTCTTGCCAATTGCGAAAAGCTAGAAGGCTTAGAGGCAGTGATACAGATTGATGGCTATAGCAATGAACAAACCGAAGTGTGGGAGATTTTGGTAAATGAAGGCACCGTCCTCTCCTATAAATTCGACAAGGTCATTACCATGCAGTTTCAGGAACTGAAAACAACACGAGGCAATCAGGTACGGGTGATTTTGATGAAATAAATCCGCCCGGTAGCAAACCTATATCAGCGAAGACCCATCATTTTATTGACAAAGTTTCTAACTAGCTAAAGTAGTAAATTGCCGCATGCGCATTTTACTCAGTCTGATCCTCGCATCTGCCCTATCGGCTTTATCGGCTCAAAACCTGCAAACCGCCTTTGAAAAATCCAATGGCGAAAAAACCTTCACCTACCAGGAAGGCATCCAGTTTTGCAAGGACCTAGATTCTATCTCCGAATATTTCACCCTATTTGAATACGGTAAAACCGACGCTGGATTGCCTCTCCACTTGCTCGTCTTTGACGCAGATAAAGACTTTGACCCCAGCACCACAAAAGAGGTTTTTCTCATCAATAATGCCATTCACCCTGGGGAACCTGATGGCGTTGAGGCATCACTCATGTTCGCCCGGGACCTTGCCAGAAACAGCCAACTGCGCCTGGCCTACCATAATGTTCGTCTACTGATCATCCCTTTCTATAATATCGGCGGGGTATTAAACCGCAATACGCATAGTCGGGCGAACCAGATCGGACCAGAGGAATATGGATTCCGAGGGAATGCAAAGAATCTGGACTTAAACCGTGACTTTATAAAAGCTGACGCTCAAAATACCTTCGCCTTCTATCAACTATTCCATACCTGGAAACCCCATCTTTTTGTTGATACCCATGTTTCGAATGGTGCAGACTACCAATACACCATGACGCTAATCAGCACCCAGGAAGAAAAGTTTGGACCCAACTCTTCGGTGTTTTTAGAACAAAAATTCTTGCCGGCTATTTACCAGCGTATGAAAAAACGCCAACAGGAAATGATCCCCTATGTGAACGTTCATGGAAGCAGCCCAGAAGCAGGAATCAATGCGTTTATGGAAAGTCCACGCTACTCAAATGGGTATACCAGTCTTTTCGATTGCTACTCCTTCGTTAGCGAAACGCATATGCTAAAACCCTATAAACAAAGGGTAGTGGCTACACGGGAATTGCTGGAGCAAATGATGC
>JALRIQ010000104.1 GCA_023277325.1 Bacteroidia bacterium
CTGAACCCTAGCGGAAAATGTTCACTAAGGATTACTGGGTTGGTTTTATTACCCCTTCCCCTACGTATACAGTACCCCTCCCAATCATATAATACAACAGCGTACACAGACAGTATAATGTACTGTACAGCTGGAGGCAGCGATGCCAGCGGATTGGATGCCGCCTTGGCAAAAGCTAAAACGCAGGTATAATGGTCATTTATAACCCCAAAGATTGGTTCTCTCTCATCTTTAAATTTCACAAAAGCGATACGTTTCGACGTTTGCTGTGGGTGATGCTTGCCGTTGCGGCGTATACCGCGCTGGTGGTTTACCTTGAGCTGGATATTTTCCATGTAACCCGTTCGAGCAGTGCGGTGATGTACCAGCTTCTTGGCTTTGTGATTTCATTGCTACTCGTATTTCGCACCAATACTGCATACGACCGTTGGTGGGAAGGAAGAAAACAATGGGGAGCTTTGGTAAATGCGAGCAGAAACCTGCACCTCAAGGTGAAAAACCTCATTCCTAATGATGCGCCAGAGAAGGAGCGTTTTATGGAATTGGTCCCGCGTTATTCCTTTGTACTGCGTTATCATTTGAGGGATATAAAGTGGGAAGGCATGAAGGAAGATTGTCATCAACCCAATGCTGTTGCCAATGAACTCTACCGCATTCTGGGCCGTTGGATGACGGAATACAAGATTTCCACCGAGTTGATGTTGGCCATTGAAGATGAGCTCAAAGAATTAACCGATATCTGCGGAGCATGCGAGCGTATTCGTAAAACGCCTATTCCTTATAGCTACAATATCTTCATCAAGAAATTCATTTTCGCCTATGTCATGACCTTGCCCTTCGGCTTCGTGGTGGAATATGGTTATGGCATTATCCCAATTGTATTGTTTACCCTGTATGCCCTGGCTTCTTTGGAATTGATTGCCGAAGAAATCGAAGACCCCTTCGGTGAAGATGCCAACGATTTACCTATCGATACCATTGTCGATACGATCGCAGAGAATACCAAGGAACTCGCCCCGTAGACATCATGGTCACACGAAAACCACCCTCTCAAACCTCATCGTTCGAATTCCGTGCCTTCGCTCATAGCTACGGCGAGCCGCGACGGAGGTGCAAAAATTCTCCTTATCCCCTCATCCCCTTATCATGGCTTGCCCTGAACGTCACGTAAACAACGCAAACCATAAGCCATCTTCGAACAACAAGCCATGGTCTATCGTCTAATACCGTGACTGAATCGTAATCTTCCGCTCACGGTACGCCATTAACCCAATCATCATCAATACAGATGTAGCAAGGATGGTGAAGAATAAAATACCCTCATCGAAGTTGGCAATTTTATACTCTTCGGGGATGCTGTAGAATAAGGTGATGGTAATCAATCCACGCGGTGCGATGAGCACTTCTGGGAAGATCCGCGACTTGAGGAAGATACTTAGGTTGATAAGTCTTACGAGGATGAATATCAATACAATGATGCTTCCTGCGATGATGATTTCTTGTTCACTCAAGAGAGACAGGTTCATAGAAAAACCGAATACCATGAAAAAGAGCGTCCGCACTACAAAGGAGAATTCCAGTGTGATCACTTTAAACTCGCGCAAGACGGTGCTCGTGTTTTCCCAATTGTATTTGAACCAGGCGCCGAACTTGTTTTCGAATACCAGTTTGGAGTTGTTCAGTATCAATCCGAAGAAGAAGATGAGCAAGAGTGAACTCAGGTGCATCAATTTTCCAAGTGAATAGAACAGCGTAATCAATGCCAGCAAAAAGAGGAATTTCACCTTCAGTTTGATACGGTCCATGAAGATGAAAAGAAGCACTGCACCCACGATGGAAACAATGATGGTACTGCCAATTTCGATGATTGGTTTATACCAACTGATGGATTCCTGTGGATTACTGAAGGCCACTAAGTTGAAAATCATAATGCCGATGATATCCGAGAATACCGATTCGTAAATCATGAACTCTTTTTTATTCAATGGCAATACCTCCACACTTGGGATAACAATGGCCGAGCTGATTACCGACAAACTCAGTCCATACAAGAAGGCCGAGCGGTAATCGGAATCCGTAAAGTATTGAATAAGGTAGGTAATGGTAAACGACGACAGGAGTAAGAGCAGCACCGATACAAAAAGCGCCATGAGGATCATATTCTTCTTTTCCTTCTCCAGGTGCAAGTCGAAGGTACCTTCCAGAACAATGAGAATCAGTCCTATCGTTCCAAGTATCGAAAGGAAGCTCATTGGGATATCCCAATTCACTCCAGCGTACTCAAATCCGTATTTCAATCCGATGCCCGTTCCAATAAGTAGGAGCACGGAGGGAATACGGGTGCTGCTCGAAACCAGATTGAAGACATACGACAAAATGATTAGGGAGCAAACAATGATGATACTTAAAAAATCATTCGGCATAGCAGATAGCTCCAAAAATACCTAAAAGCGCGACATTGTAAGGTGCTCCCAGATTTATTTTCCAAAAACAAAAGAAATTTGGGGGTTAATGAAACTTTTTGACCGCGGCCAAAGGGAATGAGGTTAAGGGTTCAGCCCTTCGACTCGGCGAAAAGCCTCGCTCAGGATGACATGGTTTAGGGCTTTTGGAAAGAATACACCAAGTCAGGTCGAGCTTGTCGAGCCCCTAGCTATCAGCTTCTCGACATACTCGAAGTAACGAAAAATCAGGCATATAACTTTCGATTATGTCTTTTTGTTAAGCGAAGAGATTACTCCTCGAAGCGACTTCATTTTGTGGAGCAGTCCTTCTTCTGAAAGTCTCTTGTCTGGATGTCTTTTGTCTGGATGTCTGTTGTCTAATTGTCTGACAGTCTAATGTACCCGATCGCCTCTTAGCTCCAGTCCCGCTAAAATCTGTGCTTCTCCTTCAAGAATCTCTTCCCAGCGTTGTTTGACCTCCTCTGTTCGGAAGTATTTTTTTGCCAGGTCGATAAACATGCGGTAATGGCCGGCTTCAGAAACCATAAACTCATGGTAGAATTCACGAAGTTCCTCATCGCTGCAATGGAGGGAGAGTAGACGGAAGCGTTCACAACTGCGTGCCTCAATCATGGCATTGATCAATAAATCATCCAATAAGGCTTGTTCGCGGTGAAGTCCTTTGCGCTTGAGAAGAATCAGCTGGTTCACATAAACATCCTTGCGTTGATGGCCCAGTTTAAGTCCGCGGCGTTTAAGTTCTTTGAGTACTTTTCTAAAATGTCCCCATTCTTCGGCAACCAAAGGAGTGACCTCATCCACCAATTCTTCTTTATCCGAGTGGTGACTGATTAAGCTGATGCCGCTGGTCGCTGCCTTTTGCTCACAGAAAGCATGATCGGTAAGAATTTCTTCGAGCGACTTTTCCGCAATATTGGCCCAGCGTGGGTCCGTGGCTAATTTCAATCCAAGCATGCCGCAAAGATAAACAAGGGGATGGAATGAAAGGTCTAGTAGGTGGCCAATCCTACGATTTCTGCATCAGGAAATTTTTTATTTAGAACGGCCTTTCCATTCAGGAAACTTAAATCCACCAAAAAGGAGAATCCAGAGACTTTCGCGCCAACCTGCTCGCATAATTGAGCTGCTGCTGAGGCCGTTCCTCCAGTGGCAAGTAAATCATCGTGCACCAACACATTCCATCCTTTTTCAAGCGCATCCTCGTGGATTTCGATGGTAGCTTCTCCGTATTCCAGGGCATAACTCAGCTTTACTGTTTTGGCAGGAAGTTTCCCCACCTTGCGCACCAGGACAAATGGAAGGCGCATACGCGTAGCCAGAGCAAGTCCGAATAAAAAGCCCCGCGACTCAATACCTAGGATGGCATCAATACCCTTATTTTCAAAATGACTACTGAATCCATCCAAAATTCGGCTGCATAGAGCCGGATCCTTAAAAATTGGAGTAACGTCTTTGAAATTGATTCCTGGCTTCGGGAAATCAGGAATATTTCGAATGGCGGCTTTGATGTCTTCTTCCAATTGCTGCATGGGCAAACATACTAAAAGGAGCGGACAGACGCTTTATTGATTGACTTTTTACTGCATACCATTATTTACCTACCCTCGGCGTGTGGATAGGAAAGTCACTTTATTCACGGCCTTCCTTAGCATGGGGCTGATAGCCTGTTTCGAGCAAGCGAACATTGACCCAAGAGAAACGGATTTTAGTTATTACGAGCAAGTCACCGGGGATCAACTATCCACTTGCATGGCTGCGTTTAGGAATGATAACGCACTGTTTACTAAGTCTTCAAATACCTAATTCCTTACAGCGGATAGATCCTTCCAGAACATTTTCAGCCAAGATGAACCTGATAGATCCATGGGGCGACTTTAACGCAGAGGGGATTGAGTATATCTCGGGATAAGACTATCTGGTATTTGGCGAAATGGATGGTAAGCCGGCCTGGGCCAAATAAAAAACGACGACTTAGATGTCGCCGTTCCTTATAAGTTTTATTGATGGTCCACAGTCCATGGTCCATAGAGGCTCTGTTGTACTTTATGGTTGCTATTGATAAGGGCTAATAGAGGTTAACCATGAGGAGATGAGGAGTAACGGGATGAGGAGAAAAGGTTCGGGCTATCAAGGAATTATTCTGCGCTTTTTACGCCTTCGCATACGGTATGGCGCACGCGGTCTGCGGAGAAGGGCCTTTTATGCCTACGAAAGCAATCTTTTTGCGGCTCCGCGCCTCCGCGTCAAAATTAGGCTGAGAATAATGAAACGCATGAATAATCTCAATTTGCCATCCGTCGACCGTCGACTAACTCATTACTGCCGAATGCTGAGCCGCTAGGAAGCGCTCTGCATCAAGAGCAGCCATACAACCAGTTCCAGCTGCAGTAATGGCCTGACGGTATACCTTATCCTGGGCATCACCACATGCAAAAACACCTTCTACATTGGTTTTAGACGTTCCAGGAATGGTTTTGATATAACCTTGCTCATCCAGATCGATATAGTCCTTAAAGATCCAGGTATTTGGCGTATGACCGATAGCCACAAAGAATCCTTGAACAGGAAGGGTTATGGTTTCTCCGGTATTTACATTTTTGATGCGCGCACCTTCAACAGTCGTATCACCAAGAATTTCGTCGGTTACGGTTTCGTAATGGATTTCAATATTTGGCGTTGTTTCTACACGGTGTTGCATAGCTTTCGAAGCACGGAAATGGTCTTTGCGCACAATCATATGCACCTTAGAACAGATTTTTGCCAAGTAAGAAGCTTCCTCACAAGCAGTATCTCCACCACCTACAATCGCAACTTCTTTCTGACGGTAAAAGAATCCGTCGCATACGGCACAGGCAGATACACCACCACCGTTTGACTTGAATTTATCTTCAGAAGGAATTCCCAACCATTTTGCTGAAGCTCCTGTGGCAATGATTACTGTTTCTGCACTGATTTCTTTGCTTTCGTCTACAATGACTTTAAACGGACGGATAGAAAAATCTACCGCGGTTGCCAGTCCGAAGCGAACATCCGCTCCTAAACGAACCGCTTGTTCTTTGAACATGGTCATCATCTCAGGTCCTTCCACACCATTAGGAAATCCTGGATAATTTTCAACCTCGGTGGTTATGGTTAGCTGTCCACCAGGTTGCAATCCTTCGTACATCACAGGTTTCATATCCGCTCTAGCAGCATAAATTGCAGCGGTGTATCCAGCGGGTCCTGAACCGATAATCAGGCATTCAACATGTTCAATCTGTTCGCTCATTGTATTCAATTATTAAGAGGTGCAAAGTTGTTTATTTCAGGGAATAATCCTGACACATTTTATAAACAAAAAAGGAGCCACATGACTGCAGCTCCTCTTACTTACGATGTTTTATGTTTGTTAAACTAGTTACATCCTACTTTTAAAACCACGGTACCATCGGTCTTGTCGTCGGGTCCGCTAAAAACGTTCCTTCGCATGACAAATACCAACGAGGTTATTTCCGTGCCGGGTGGTATTGAAAAAATTCTTCAGAATAAAGGTGAGGGGAAATTTTCCATTTCCTTTTGCACAGTGACGATATTCCCGAAGAATAAAAGGCTGGAAAAGCTGCTTGGCTTTAAAGCCCGGTGCGTGCATGTCGTTAATCTCCTCAGCGTCCAATTGCGTTACCGAACCGGCTACCTTCCGTTTTCGTTGCACTCCATAACGAAAAGAATAAACCTACTTCAAAGAATATTTTTTAGTCTCTTGGCGTTTCGAAGTTAATAAATCCCTTTTCTCGGTTTGGCTGGAGCCGAAGAATTCTCAGAAATAGGGAAAAAGTGCATTTATCAATCTAAGGGGGATATTTATTCTTGGAATAGATGTAAGAGACTAAAATTCAGTGCTATTTTCTTCACTTGAACGAATTTGTAAAGTTGGGCAGGCTTATGGTTCACACCTGTTTGGCGCTCATCCAAAGCTTTGATATGATGCATCTTTTTGATGGATTTACGGAAGTTTCTTTTGTCCAATGGACGGTCTAAAATCACTTCGTATAAACGTTGGAGCTGACTCAAGGTAAACTTCTTTGGAAGGAGGTCTAAACCAATTCGATTGTGGTTGATTTCTTCGCGTAAAGCTTCGAGTGCTTTATCTAAAATCTGGTTATGGTCGAATGCGAGTTCTGGAACATCATGGATATCTACCCAGTTAGAGGCGGCGGCAAAAGATCCAGTTCCTGGATTGTATTCTTCCATTTTTACCAGAGAGAAATAAGCGATTGTGATTACCCGGGCATTGGGATCTGTTCGGTAGGTTTCCAGCCATTCTTTGTCTTTATCATTGCTCACCCTGTCTGGATTACCAAAAGCATGGAACTGGCGAAGGAATATCCCTTTTAATCGCGTAAGTTCGTTCAGTACACGTGCTGCTGCTTCATCCAATCCTTCATTCTCAAAAACAAGGTCGCCAGGCAAAGCCAAACGATGTGTTTCCTTATTAGGATGTGCTTGCTCGATGAGAAGGACTTTGAGTTTATCATCATCAAAACCAAAAATGACACAGTCCACAGAAACGTGGGGGTTGATATTGGGCGATTGTTTGGATGAGGTATTCATGCTAAAAAATTCAGGAATCGTTTCGACTCTCTAATATACAGTTAGTTATTGTATAAAATACACTTCTTTAATCTCTTATTTATCAATTAATTACATGGTAAATTGATAAAATGATTGATGAAAAAGCGTAGAAAAGCAAAGGAAATTAATAATATTGACTTTAAATCTGGTAAAAATGATCTTATTGGTTGACAGTGGTTCCACAAAAAGTGATTGGTTCTTAATAGATTCCGACGGTACCTTCGTTGATTCTTATAAAACCAGGGGATTTAATCCCTATTTCCATACCTCTGTTTTCATAATGAGTGAAATTGAAAAGAATGAGAGTATTATGGGCATAGCCCAGCAGGTAAACTATATTTATTATTACGGTGCAGGCTGTTCGAATGATCATTTTAAAAATATCGTTAAGCAAGGACTCGGTAAGGTTTTTACAAAAGCCTCCATCTTCGTAGACCATGATTTAATGGCTGCTATTTATGCTACCTATGAAGGAAAACCCTGTATCAGTTGCATTTTAGGTACGGGTTCAAACTCTGCATTTTATGATGGTAAAGTACTTGCTACCCGTAACTCTGGTCTGGGTTATATCTTGGGAGATGAAGGGAGTGGTAGTTATTTCGGTAAGAAACTATTGGCAGCATTTTTATACGGACAATTGCCAGAAGAAGTGAATGCGGAGTTGGAAGAAGAATTTGGCCTCGATAAAGCGAGCATTGTCATGAATGTTTATGAAAAGCCAAATGCGAACGTTTATCTCGCAAGCTTCACTCGATTTATCGCCAAACACCAGGAATTACCTGTTTTTCAAGAGATGATCTATAATGGTATGAAAGAGTTTTTAAAGATTCATGTTTGCGGCTATCCGCAATACCGCGAGGTTAAGACGCATTTTATTGGATCTATCGCCTTTTATTTTCAAGATCATATCCGCAAGGCTGCTGCTGATTTGGGCATTGAGGTAGGGCATATTATTAAATCGCCGATTCAGCGCTTGCTAGAGTACCATGTCAAAAACGTGTTTCACCATGCCTGAGTCACTACCTGGTTTGTTATTTGCTATTTAACAGCATTCAGGTACAAGTTCATAGGCAATTTTTCATACCGCCAGGAATCCAATAGATCTTTTGGTATTTCCAAGAATGGCTTGGGTTTTTTCAAGGATGTTGTGTTGAACAGCCAATAAGTTGCCTGTTTCCAAAAACTTATCTTAACGACGCTAGAATAATTCGGATAAACGGCGTGTTTTAATTACGCGTTTTGAGGTATTGAAGCCTTAAGCCTGCCTATGTTTCTCCTCAAAATGAACGCCTAAGGCACTCAGTTTGGTAAGCACAGGAGTGTATAACTCCGGCTGTGTTGGGATTTGAACGCCAGGAGCATGATAATTTCCATGCAGGATTTCTTCGGCGCAAAGAGCAACAGGTAAACCCACAGTTTTTGCCATGGCCGTATAGCGCGAATCATCTCCTTCAACTGCAAGGCTGCTTTCTATCCATGCTTCCTTACCGTCTTTTAAGTACCCAATGCGGTGAATCATCACAATCAGGTCGCGATCGCCAGGCTCCAGTTTCCATTTTTCTTCAAGAATGGCCTGAAGAATTTGGGCAGGAGTTCCCTTCGTGATAGGAAGCATATAGGTTTCTGAAAAGAGGCCCAGGAATTTTATCCGGGCGAGGTCTTCTTCATCGGCAATCAATCCTGGAACCATGAATAGCTTTTCTTCTACGGTTTTGTTATTCCTAAAGGGGAGAAAGCAATTGAGAAATGTCCTTCCGTTGCATCGCTCGCCCAAATCCAGCACATAACTATCATCGGTTAATCCGATTTGTACAAATACATTCCAGCTGCTGCAGAATCCTGGTCGGCGCAAAGTTCCTCTCAAAAGGGTACGAATTCCATCCAATTCATACTGACTTTGGTAGGAGAGGGAGTCGCGGTTTGGGTAGCCTTCAAAATCTCCATATTTATCATGGCTAAATGGCCTGCGTCGCTGAAAAAGTTGGGGGTAGGAAACAAAACGAAGCTCATGCTTATCACGGTAGCGGG
>JALRIQ010000105.1 GCA_023277325.1 Bacteroidia bacterium
AAAAGTGAGCGTCGGCAAGATTGGGTGGAATCCCTTGGATGGCTTCACTGTGAAGGATGCTTTCATCCGCGATCAACACGACGATACCTTGTTTTTTATTGGAGATATTCGGGCAAGATTGGGTTTGCTGGATCAGGAAAAACATTTCGTTTACCTCAAAAAAGTACAACTCGATCAGGTATTGGTCAACTTCCGGCAATACGCGGGTGAAGACGTTCTCAATTATGAATTTTTCTTCGACGCACTCGATGGTGGCCCACGCGACACGACACGTGCACCGGTAACATGGACTTTATTATTCGAAAAAGTAAAGTTGCGCAACGCTTGTTTTCAGATGCGTTTTGATGATGATACGGTTACTGGGAGAGCATTTCATGAAAACGATATGCGCTTCGACTATATCAATGCCGACTTGCACGACTTTTATGTGGTCGATGATTCGCTCAATTTCCAGGTAAGGGATATGTCGCTTGCGGAGCATACTAGTTTTGAAATACGCAAGATGGATGCGCATGCGATTATTTGCGCGCAGGGCATGTTTTTCTCTGATCTTCTTATGGAAACTCCGCATAGTAGTCTGCGCAACTATTTTGCTTTGGAGTATTCACATTGGAGTGACTTTAACAATTTCTACGATGGGGTGAAAATGGTCGCCCACCTCGAAAATAGCAAGGTGAGCTTCAAGGATATCAACCTTTTCAGTGATGAGCTGCTCGACTGGCGTGAAACTGTGTATTTGGAAGGAGATGGAAGCGGTGTACTACGCAATATGCGGGCAAAAAATCTTCATATAAATTTTGGACAATCTTCTGAATTACTCGGGAGCCTCACTATGAAGGGGCTGCCCAATATTGATGAAACCTTTATTGAAGCCCATCTCGAAAAGGCAAACGCCACACGCGACGAACTTGCCAGTTTGATCCCTTTGGATGTTTGGCCGAAAGAACTCGGGCGATTGGGGAATATTGAGTTTAAAGGGAATTTTACAGGATTCATTTATGATTTTGTGGCTTTCGGCGATTTTGATACCGACCTCGGCTTTCTTCGCACAGACATTAATATGAAGCTCAATGAACCGGAGGAGTACTCTGGAATGTTATCGAGTGTTGACTTCGATTTAGGAAGCCTATTGGATTTACCCGAATTAGGTCGAATCAGTTTTGATGGCCAAGTAAATGGAAAAAGTTTTGAACTGGCTACCATGGAAACGCGGATAGAGGCAAAGGTGAAAAAAATTGGACTTTATGCCTATCCCTATCAAAATATTCAGGTGAATGGATTACTCAAGAATCAGTTTTTTGAAGGGAACTTGCAGGTTGACGATCCCAACCTAAAAATGAATTTCGATGGAAAGGTAAGTCTGTCAGGAGATGTACCTGTTTTTGATTGTGTTTCTGATTTTTATTATGCCGACTTTGTTGCCCTGAACTGGGCACCAGATTTCCCTGCTACTGCATCAGGTGAAGTCCATATGGATTTTGTAGGGACAGAGCTAGATGATTTCGAAGGAAGCATTCGCCTAGGCAATGTAGAGATAGAAAGGAATTTGCGGGTTTATACTATCGACAGTATGATCCTGTTATCTACGCGCAGTCCTGGCTACCGAAGTATTTCCTTGCACGGGGATATTTTAGATGCGGAGATTAAGGGTGATTTTTCTCCTTCTTTGCTCGATAAAAGTTTTAATAATTACCTGGTACAGCTCCTTCCTAATACCACGCAACTTAGCCGGGTAGAATTGGCTCCTCAAGATTTTACCTTCGAGGTAGAATTGAAAAAAGGCAGGCAAATTAGCGAGTTAATTTACCCGGGATCTTGGGTCGATAAGGGAAGCCTATCAGGATTTTTCAATTCGTCGCAGTCTACCATGGCACTGAAGGCCGGTATCGATGAGGTGAATTATGAAGGACTTGTATTCCACCAACTAGGAGTGCATGCCGACTCATCTATAGGCGATGAAAAGTTTGGACTTCAGGTGTATTGCGGTGAAATTACCAAATCAGACTCCACATTGGCGCATGGTATCAATTTCGATTTACAAGTGCTCAAGAATGACGTGGCCTTTGAGGTTGAAGCCTACAGCGAATATTATTCCAGTGAAGTAAAGCTGAATGGCAATGTTTTATTCAGTGATACCAGCATTTATAGCCAGTTCAGGCCCTCATACGTGCAGATTGATAGCCTACTATGGGAAATAGCCGATCATTCACGTCTGGGCATTTTGCATGATAGTATTTTTGTGGTCGACAGCTTTGAGCTGAGCACACTAAGTCAATCCGTTACCTGCACCGGGGCCCTTTATGGAGATGATCGCGACCGATTATTTCTTGATTTCAGAGAATTTGATCTCTCCGTATTAAACCCGTTCATATTTACCGAGGATGAAGGCAGTATCGAGGGGATTGCGCGGGGAAATATCAATATTCAATCCTTTAAAGGGAGTATTCCTTTGTTTACCTCTAACCTGAATGTCGAAGACCTGGGGCTTAATGGCGAACGAATGGGGGATCTGGAATTGAACGCCAGAGTGCCCAAAGGATATGAACTGATAACGGTGCATGGATTTTTAAAGGATGGTCTCACACAACGCATCGGCCTAGCTGGATTCGTCAATACAGCCAAAGACGAGGGTAGTTATAACCTCAAGCTGGAGATGGATACAACACCCTTGCACTTGTTTGAACCGTTTTTAGTAGATCTCGTATCGGAATTAAAGGGAACGGGTAATGGCAGTGTTTGGGTTAGTGGCCCATTAGATAAGCCGGTCTTAAAAGGAAAAATTCACCTGAACCAGGCTGGAATGAAGGTCGATTATTTGAATACCAGTTATTCCTTCAATTCAACCGTAAACTTAAGCAGCAGCCGTATTGATTTGGGACGTTTTAAGGTGGTGGATGAGCGAAATAACTATGGCTATTGTTCGGGCTTTATCGGGCATGATTTCTTTAAAGATTTCAACCTGAATATCGAGCTAAGCAATCTCAAGAATTTTCTTTGCATGAATACCACTATCGAAGAAAACGAATACTATTACGGCACGGCATTGATGTCGGGTTCAGCGCGTTTTACAGGAAGCTTCGACGACCTGAAAATCGATGTGAAAGGCAAGGCAGAAAAAGGCTCGGCCTTCTTTATTCCCTTAGAAAACTATGGCGGGTCGAGCGAGCTG
>JALRIQ010000106.1 GCA_023277325.1 Bacteroidia bacterium
TATCAAATAATGATTTGTTAATTTATGAAAGTTCTACAGGTTTATGGAAAAATAAACAACATAAGAGACTCGTCATTGTTCGCATTAATCATTCTCCTTTCTTTTATTTGAAGCATGCAAATTAAGGGCCTATTCAAAAAACCGCATTTTCTGTTTTTTTGTTTACTGCTTCTTGTCACTATCAGTCGTATACCTCTCCTGTTTCCTGACAGGATGATTCTGGATGGGGATGAAGCACTCCTTGGCTTGATGAGTATCAGGCAGTTGGAATTAGGTGAAATACCCTGGTTTTTTTGGGGACAGCAATATGGATTTACCTTTATTGAAGTGAGTTTCATCAGCTTCTTTCACCTGCTTTTGGGGTATTCTGATCTTGCCGTAAAGCTGGCTATGTTAACGCTTTGGCTGCTGAGTATTTCAGGTTTATTCCTCTTTCTCAAAGAAAAAACCTCTGCGCCTATCGCATTTGCCGCAATTCTCTTGGTTAGCCTACACCCCGTATGGTTTTTTTGGAGCCTCAAGGCGCGTGGTGGATATTTAACCGCCTTATGTGCCAGCAGTTGGATGTTTTATTTAGCCCAACACAAAAAACTTAACCCAATCCTAAAAGGCTTTATTTCTGGAGTGTTGCTCGCGGTGGTATATCACGCCATGAAACTTTGGTTTCCTTCCAGCTTCCTTGTGCTTATTGCAATCCTTCTACCTCAGGATAAAAAAGCATCACTCTCAATCGGTGCAATCGTCAGCTTTGTTGGGGTTTTCTTCGGACTACAGCAATTGGCAAATTTAAATCCTGATTACTGGAATCCAGCTGTAGCGAATATTGAGTTATGGCAAAAAAATATTGAATACGCCTTTTTCCGCCTAAAAATATTTTTTGAAGGAAATTACTTCCTAGGAGATATCTATCCCATAAAAAACTGGACCTTCAATGCCTGGGTAGTCGCTAAATGGTGGATGGTCCTCAGTTTCCCGCTTGCCATTTTGCAATGGAAGGAAAGAAAGGACAAACTTGCTCAGGTGCTTTTCCTCCTGGCCGCCGCATTCCCCCTTGGTGTTCTCCTGATCACCAACGAGTTTTACAGTCCGCGTTACTTGCTCCCTGCTCCCTTTTTCATCATGCTATGGTGCGCCATGCAATGGAAGAATTTGCGTTACGAACACATTACACGTTTTGCCTTTGGTGTAAGTGCCTTCGTATTTCTTGCAGGTTCCTGGCAACTCACCCGTGTGTCTTATTTCCAAAAAGAAAGTGTTGAGCGCATTGAAAAAATGCAAAGTGCAAAGCAGCTGCTTGAAGATGGCTACACCTATATTCTGTGCAATTCGCCAGAAACACATTGGCAATTGATGTATTACAGCGGCGGAAAACTCATTTGCTCAGGTATCCATCCACACGACCGTTTCCAATCTTTCCCAGATGCCGTTCGAGAAGCGTATAAAGCTGGAGAGTCTGTGCCAGCGCATGCCTTGGACCAGCAACACCACCGCGGACTCGACACTTATTTTAAACCCTATGGACCACATTTCCTCATTAAAAAGCCTACGTTGTGGCAGCTCGATTCCATGTACTACGACATGCGCACTTATGAGGAGTGGAGGTCAGGAAAGTAGGATTTACAGGCTATTGATGCTGTAAAATACCAAATTATAGGTATCTTGTTCTCTCCAGAAATTTATAAATTGGATCTCTCAATTAATTAAAGAACGAATGGCGAACAGAGCAACCCAATCCCTGACAGCAGGTATGAAAATTCTAGGAGGTGCGAACCTACCCACCTATACTTTAGAATACTTGACTCCGACTTCCAAGCATGCTCAAGGAAGTTATGAAACCATTGTAATTCCCTATATCGAGCTTGGTAGAAGTTCAAAATGTGGTGTTCAATTTAGTGAGGATACCCCAACGGTAAGTCGTCGGCATTGTGCCATTGAACGGAAGGGTGCAGAAACGAGTATAATCAACTTGTCTCAATCCAATCCTACTTTGGTGAATGGTCGCCCAATCAATAGCAAATATTTTCTCAATAACGGAGATGAAATTCAGCTCTCTGCTGAAGGACCAAAGCTGCGTTATAATACTACCAAATCGGGTACGGCTAAAATTGGCTTTACCAACAAAATGAATTTGGTAATGCAGCAAGCCATCAAACCTTATAAAACAGCTGCCGTAACGATTCTTTGCATCTTCCTTCTTGCTTTAGCTGGTGGCTCGTACGCCATCGTGAATTTGAATCAGCAAACAGAAGTGCTTACTGATTTAACCAATCGCCAGGCGGACTCTTTAGCTGCATTGAATGAAAAAAATCAAGCCTTAGCGGGCATGATGAAAGCTTCAGAAGAAAAACTTAAACAAGAACAAGAACGCCTTCTGAACCAAAATAAAAAACTGGCGACCCAGGTGAAAATACTCAGAGAGAAAAACGAACAAGTTATTGCTGCCAATAAATCTGGTGCGGAACTTATTGAACCTTTAAAAGGATATGTACTCGCGCTCTTCCTGAACAAGATGACCATCGAATACAACGGAGAAGCTTCTACCTACGATTTAGGAGGTGACTGCATGTGCACTGGCTTTTTAACCAATGATGGAAACTTTGTTACTGCCCGCCACTGTATTGATGCGCCTTTAACGGACAATGAAGTGGCGAACTTTGTTGACAATAGTGGTGGAAAGGTAACCATGCATTATACCGCTGTTTCTTACGATAGAAGCATCAAGTTCGACTTCACCAACCGCCAGATGAAGGCCGATTACTCTAAAGACAACCGTTATGAGCATGTTGTTCAAGGTGTTACAGGAACCTTGCGTGTTCCGAACTATTTCAGTGGAGCGGATTGGGCCTATATGCCAACCAAGTTAACGGGTGGACTTCCTTTCGACAAAACACTTTCTTCTCAATTGAAATCAGGGGATCGCCTAATTGTATTGGGTTACTCTTATGGCGAGCGCTACCGTACCGGCGGCAATCTTGAGCCTTATTATTCAACTGGAAATGTGGCTTTGAGTGGATTGCAAAATCAAACTGTTCAAACCAGTGAGGCAGGCTTCGATGGAGGTAACTCAGGAGGGCCGGTATTCGTGGTGCGCAATGGAGAAATTAAATGTATCGGTATTGTAACAGGTAAATGGCGAAAACCAGAGGTCACCGTAACCCAAACGGGAGATTATACCAAAACCATGGTTGATGCGAACATTCAGATTGTTACCCCATTGATAAATTTCTAGTATGAAGAAAAAGCATCTATTGCTTGGTATACTCTTTAGCGTTTCTGCTGTGCTAACTCAAGCACAGCCTTTGCGCATAAACCCCAACTGCAATCCACTGGTGGCTTCGATTGAAGACATTGCCTATGTGGTGCGCCAAGACTATGCATTGCAAGGGAAAGATGGCATGTTATATGGCCAAAACAACCAGCCTTATTTTGGCCTTCGTTATGGGGCTGCCATCATCTGGAACGGTCAATTGTATATTAGTCCGACTACCTACTATGCCCATTTGCTCGACAGCAATACCGGTGCTTATGGTTCGGATTATACCGCTATTCCAACAAAGACCTATTTCAAACATTTAGATCAAACAGCGTTTACTTCTATCGACTCTGGTAGTATAAAAGCTACTCCAGAGAAGGCTTATGCACCCATGCCGGATAGTTTATGTGCTTACCAAATGGAGGAAGAACCTTCTAAGTATTCACGCAGGACAGTGGTCATGACCTATGAATGCAAAGACCAAGAATTAACAGATACCTCGGTTTACAAATTGAGTTTTGTGTATGCCAATGTTATCGTTGAACCAAACGGATTAGCTCATCTATCGACTAACCGAATTGGGAATTCCGCTCGCTTTGCTCTGGTGTTTGATGAAATTACAGAAGTGGGCTCTGCAAGGTTGGAGTTTTTGGGTTTTGCTGAAATGGTTGGCGACAAGACTGTTGTTAAGTGCATCAAGGTAGAACCTACTCCGCAAGAGAAGAAAAGAAAAAAATAACGGACTATTAACAAAGGATAATGGCTTTAAAATTCACCCTTTTTGGCAATACCAATGTGGGCAGCGTTCGCGACCATAATGAAGACAATTTTGCCGTATGTGCAGACTTGAGCGAGCAATTATGGAGTTTTTCAAAAGATGAATCGCGGACCCTTTCTGAAAAAGGTGCGGTGCTCATTGTGGCTGATGGCATGGGAGGAACCAATGCCGGTGAAGTAGCCTCGGATATCGCTCAGAATAGCGTAAAGGAAGCTTTCAGTGCTTTAGACAAAGTGCCTGAGAGTCAAAAAGAGCGTGAACAATTACTTAAAAAAATGGTGCTCGAAGCCCATCAAAAAGTCGTTAAGCACCAGGAAGAAAATTTAGAAACCGCGGGCATGGGAACTACCCTGGTAATTGCCTGGGTGATTGATGATATGCTGCATGCCGCCTGGAGCGGTGATAGTCGTTGCTATGTGTATGATCCCGGAGCTCCCTTTGTGCCGTTTACCGACGACCATTCCATCGTTTGGGACTTGGTTAAAAAAGGCGACTTAACCGCTGAAGAGGCACGTCTTCACCCAAATAGCAACATTATCAGTCAAAGTCTGGGTGACCCCAAAAACGGACCAAGTCCGGATGCTAAATCACGGAAGCTGTATAAAGGTTCCAAAGTCCTGGTATGCAGCGACGGGCTCAATGGGATGATTTCCGATGAAGAAATTGAGGCCTACCTGAAAAGCTCCGATGATGTCGCCCAGGTATGCCGCAGCCTTGTTGAAGCGGCGAATCTTGCTGGCGGACATGATAATATTACCTGTCTTTTGATGGATGTGAAAGAAGGCGCTGCGGCTCCCGCTGAACCGATCACGGCTAGTCCAAAACCCTCCCCAACAAATACCACCGTTTTGCGCAATAAAGTCAAGTTTAATCGTGCAATAATTGGGGTATTGATAGCGGCAGTTGTTTTCCTTGCCTATTTCTTGCTGAAATCGGATGACTCACCTGCAGATGAATTAATTCGCTCCATCCATAATGTAGAAATTGGAACAGGTGATAATCAACAAATCGATTTAAATCAACTGTCATCAGGAAAGGTTTGGAGCATAAAAAAACTCAGCTGGGATGCTTCTCGCTATGCTTTAAACGGCATGGTGCTGCAAATTCAGCAGCCTGTTGAGGTGAATGATACACTCTTTATCTGGTTCACGATGCCAAGCAAAGAAGGGCAATACCAAGCTGCTTTGGTTTTCAGTATCAATCCGGATAAAGTGAATTCACAGGATATGATGAATCAAATTGATGCAGCTCCGGCAGCCCCTCAGTCTAATTCAGAATCTGGTGCGGTATCCAATGAAGAATCATCGAATCACCCGAGCGAATCGCATACCAAGCCTGGTCTTGAAAGTAAACCACGCCAGACGGTTGATACGCCCAAGGTGCAACAACCTAAACCCGTTCAACCAATAGATACACCTAAAACGGCTCCGACTAAGCCTAAAATCACTCCGATTACGCCAAAAAATCAACCCGATACCAGTAAATAATACGCGCCATGAGATGTTTAGAATGTGGATACCAAAATCAAGACTCGGCAAGCAGTTGCCTCAAATGTGGAACCGCTTTGAGTCCTGCGCCTCAAATGGAAACACCGCCTGCCCCAAAAGCTGAGGATACCCCAGAGGATGATTCAGCACCAAAAACGATAAAACAATTCAACGATATCAAACCTTCAGGTGCGCCCACGTTGAAGGGCAAAGCAGTTGATTTGCCTGCCTGGGACGAAGAACCAGAAATACGTGAACCGAAATCCGAAAAGAAACATACCTATTTCACCTGCAACGAATGCCAGTACTATCCGCTACAGGAACCAGCGAATGAAAAAAGTCCTTGTCCGAATTGCGGAAACATGGGTAAAGCAAAAGCACAGACTCAAGGCACCCAGAAATTAGGTGATATCCGACTTGGGGAAGCTTCCTATACACTGGTGCTTAAGGACGATAAAAATGAAGTGGTGCTAGAAATGGAAGATGGCAAAACACTTGCTTATCGCGAAAACCTGGACGATAAAAACAAGTCCATTTCATCCGAAAAACATGCCGCTTTCAGTGTAGAAAATGGCGACCTCTATATGGAGGATGTGAGCAGTAACCAAGCCACCTTTGTTCAGGTTACTGGCAAGGTAAAACTGGAAAATGGCGCCAAGATTATCCTTGGCAACAAAATCTACGAAATCCGCTTAGAAGAAAAATAATGGCAGCTCCAGAAGTCATCGATATCAAAGAAGGAAGCGTGATTCAATCTTCCCAAAAGTCCTATAAAGTGCAAAAACTTTTAGGAGAGGGAGGCTTTGGTAGCGTTTACAAGGTGAACGATGGAGCAGGTGATTTTGCCCTTAAAATTACCAAAATGTGGACCTTCATGCCTAATGAGCGCCTTGAGTATGCCAAGCGTTTTAAGCAGGAGTTTGAATACGGCTCAAGGTTAAAAAGTCAGTATTTGGTGAAGAGCTACGATTATGATCTGGCCAATGGAAACCCATTTCTGGTTATGGATTTATGCGGCGGTGGATCCGTTCGCGATATGATTGGAAAAGCCAATTCACGACAAGCCATTGATGAAGTGGCTCATGGTATTCTCTGTGGTTTGCGCGATTTGCATTCGGAAGGAATCATCCACCGCGATCTGAAGCCTGAGAACATTTTATTCGATGCAAAAAAAACACCGCAACTTTCCGATTTCGGGATTTCGGCATCCATCAAAAAAAGACATACTGTTGCCAATTTTCTCGGGCATGCTAAGGAAGTATTTGCTACTGGCACCTACTCCCCTCCTGAGCAAATTGACCCTCGGCTGGCCATGAAGGTCATGGGGCCTGGAAATGACTTTTTTGCTTTTGGCGCCTTGATGTATGAATTGCTCACTCAAGGTAAATTTCCTTTCGGCGATTTCGATGATTTCATGAACAATATGCCCGCCTACGAAAAGCGAAAAAAAAATGAAGACTGGAATCAAAAGACTTTGCAGGCAAGTGGTGCTGATGCCAAATGGATGACTATCGTAGCGCGCTGTTTGAAAGCCAAACCAGAAGACCGCTTTCAATCTGCTGACGAAATACTTCAGGTACTTGGCGTTCGAACAGAAGCACCGCGAAAAGTAATTGAAGTGAAGCCCGA